>JAMDDA010000164.1:0-749 GCA_023488925.1 Actinomycetota bacterium | reverse complement strand
ACCGGCCTCCCGCCGCCAGCCCGGCCAGGACCCGATCCATTCCCGGGAAGTAGGTCATGTCGGTGTGCGGCAGGAACATGGCCGCCACGTAGCGGTCCATGAAGAGCTGGTTGTCGGAGAGCTCGACGTTGGTCATCATCAGGGCCACCTGCTCGGCGCTCTTCAGCATGTCCTTCGAGAACGACACCAGCCGGGCCCCCAGCAGGGAGCCGTTGCCCACGAAGGTGAACTTCTCCACGTCGACCTCGGGGAAGAGACCGATGGCCTGAGCCTCTTCGATGCGCAGGTACTTGCCGAAGCCACCGGCCACGTAGATCTGCTCGAGGTCGGCCCAGTCGAGGGCCACGCTCTCCAGCAAGGTCATGATGCCCGCGAAGATGGCCGCCTTGGCCCGCACCAGGTTGTCTATGTCGGCCTCGGTGATGACGATGTCCTCGCCGGTACCGGAGAACCGCGCCTCGACGAGCACGTACTCGGTGGCGCCTTCGGTCTGCCGGATGCGCCAGGTGTCGAGGTCCGTCCGGAAGCGCCCGTTCTGCGTGATCGCCCCCACCTTGAGCAGTTCGGCCACGGCATCGATGATGCCCGACCCGCAGATGCCGATCGCCGGCCGGTTGCTGATGGTGAGAATGGTCGGCTCGAAAGTCATCGGGTCGATGCGTACCGTTTCCACGGCCCCGTCGGTGGCCCGCATGCCGTGTCTGATGCCCCCTCCCTCGAAAGCCGGGCCGGCCGAGCACGAGGTGGCG
>JAMDDA010000191.1:2150-6230 GCA_023488925.1 Actinomycetota bacterium | reverse complement strand
TAGTCTAGTGCGGCACCGGCGAAACTTCAAGCGACAAGGCCACGGCCCGCGACGGGCCGTGCGCAAGGAGGGGGAATGACACGGGTCCGGCTGGCTGTAGGGGGAGTGGCACTGGCCGTGCTGCTGGCGGTCGGCGCGGCGGTGGGGCTGCGGGGGAGCGGCGGACCCACTCAGAACACCACCACGACGACCGAGCGCGCAGCCGTGACCTCCCCCTACGACTTCACGGAGGCAGCCCCCGACGTGGACCTGTCTGTGGTGCCCGAAGCCAAGTTCGCCAGCCTCACTCTACAGACCGCCACGGGAGTGAAGAGCTACCTGATCGCCGTCGACAACCCTGCCTTTCCGCCCCTGGCCCGAGCCGTCGCCGGCGCGAGCAAGAGTACCGAGGAGGTGGGCGGAGGAGCGAAGGGCGCGGGAGCGAGCGACGCGGGGGCGACCGGCGACGAAGCGAGCCGCGGCGAAGCGAGTGGCGCCACGCTGACCTTCGTCATGCCCGACCGCACTACGGTGACGTTCGCCCTCGACCTGGAGCACGGGTTGCTGCGCCGGAAAGGGGTGACCCTGAAGCCGGCGGGCGACCTCGCCGCCCTGGTGGATGCTGCGGTACGCTGAACGCGTCCGTCCGCCCGGCGCGGCCTCAGCGCGGCCTCACCGCCGCTTCACCGCCTCCCCCGGCGCCGTCCGCCCGGCGCCGCCCTCCGCCCGGAAGCGGGCGGGGGGCTCCCCGTGACTGGCACAAGCCGGGCGGTTTCCAGCCTCCCGCCCGGAAACGGACGGGGGGCTCCCTGTGGGAGCCCCCCGCGAGGCAGTCGAACAGGCCTCGGGGCTGGTGTTACTCGCCCTCGATGATGGCGGCCTTGCCGTCGAACATCGCGCCCGTGACCGGGAACAGCGTGCCCGAAGCGTGGCAGCCGATCATGTTGCAGGAGTCGGGAACACGCTTGCCGTCCTTGTCCACGGTGTCCGGCCGGATGGGCCAGAAGGTGTGGTTCGCGATGTCGCCCTGCTTGTAGGTGCCGGCGTCATCCACATTGAAGAACTGCGCCGAGGCCGAGGTCTCGGCCATGTGACACCAGGAGCAGTCGTAATTGACCTGACCCATGGTCAGCATCCGCGCCTTGTTGTGCGTGCTGTTCGGGTCGAAGATGGCATCGTGCACGTGACACGCGCCCGCTGCGGTGCAGCTGTTGGTGGCCGCCGTGGACCCGTTGGGGTCGCCCCTCAGGTTCCGCCGGTAGTCGGTGCCGTGCACGTCATGACACTCGGCGCACTTCACCATGGGCATCTTGCCCTGCACCAGGTCGTTGATCTGCTCGTGGTGCTTGTTGGCGGCGATGTACCCGCTCGGATACGCGGGGTCGCCCGGCGCGGCCTCCCAGTAGAAGCCGGAGCCCTTGTTGACCTCGAACGTCCAGCTGGAGTAGTCGGAGAGGTCGGCCCCGATCTTGTAGGCACCGCCTTCCGCTGCGTTCCACGGGTACTCGTGGCCCTCGGGGTCGATCGAGTCGCCCCGGCTGTGGCACTGACCACAAATCTCCTGACTGGTCAGGTCCATCCTGAAGGTGATGTCAGGCGCGGTGTTGTGGCAGGCGGCGCACTGCGTGGCAAACGAGCGCGTGGCGGCATTCCACCAGTTGCTGGGGCTGTAGGCGATCCACTTGGAGCGGTTGAACTCGCTGTTCTGATTCCACTGGATGGGAATGATCAGGTAGTCCTGGTTGCTCGTGGCGTCCAGGTTCGACGCGTCCGCCGGAACCTTGGTGAGGTAACGCTGCTTCCACTCGGGGTTGCCCCCGGGGACGTCGAGACCGCCGTAGGTGCCGTCCACATCGAACGTCCGGTCACCGATCCGCACCGCGTAGTGGTTCTCGGCCGGATGGAGGAGCACGGGCTTGACGGTGGCGGTGCTTTCCCCGTACTTGGCGACCAGGAAGTCGAGCTCCTTCTCTTCACCCACCGCCGGCCAGCCCGCCGGGTTGAACTCGGAGAGGTCTTCCTGGATCGAGCGGGCGTGGAACGTGCTTAAGAAGCTGTTGGCCTTGGTCGGGTGACAAGCGCGGCAGGTGGTCATGCCCACGTATGTGGCCCCCGCCGGGTTCTTGGCCGAAACCTTGAGGTCACGGGTGTTCGTCTTCTTGGCGAGGACGAACTTGTACTCCTGGTTCTCGAAGTACTGGTCGGCCGCGGTGGGGATGGCCTTCACGTACGTGCCGCCGCTGTGCGTGCCGACCTCGACCTTGTACGTGCCGTCGGCCGCGGTGTCGGTCTCGGCGATCAGCTCGTGCGTGGCCGGGTTCACGATCTCGATGTGGGCCGGTACGCCCACGTCGGCGGTGTTGGTGACCTTACCCTGCACCACGGTCTTGCCGGGCTCGCCGATCTTGTCCAGCAACCGCGACACCATCTTGGCCACCTGACCCCGGGTGGCGTTGGCGTACGGGTCGAAGCTGGTCGGAGTCTTGCCATCGAGGATGCCGTTGAACTTGGCCCGAGCCACTTCGGCCTGGGCGTAGGCGGGCACGTCGGTGAAGCCCGTCTGGTAGCCAGCCGGGGGATCGGCCAGGGCCGGGCCGCCGGCCCGCACCACGATCAGGGCGAGCTGTACCCGGGTGATGTTCTGGGCGGGGTTGAACCTACCCTGGTCGCCCCGGATGAAGCCCGCTGCCGCCGCCTCCTCGATGTAGTCGAAGGGATAGGGGAGACCCAGGGCGGGGGACACGTCGCTGAAGGTGGGGTTGGTCTCGTTGTCCACCGCCTCGGTGTGCTTGCCGGTGGCGAGCACGATGATCTTGGCGAACTGCTGGCGCGTGACCAGGTTGTCCGGCCGGAAGGTGCCATCCGGGAAACCACCTATGATCTCCAGGTCGGCCAGCCGGGTGATGTCCGCCGAGAAGGGGTGCGAAGCCGGCACATCGGTGAAGCCGGTCGCCCCGAAGGCGGAGGTCACGCCGAAGGCCATCACCAGCGCCACGACCACCACGAGGAGGGTGAGCGTGTTGCGATGTCTCATATGGTTGTGTCTCCTTCGGTTTGAACGGACGGGATCATAAGGATCACGGCAGAATCACCGCAAAGGCCTCACCCCCTTCCCTGCGCACGTGCCTTTTCTTGAGAAAATCCGCACAAAACGCGTGTCGAGCGTACCCGTTCGCCCGGCGCCTCAAACCTCCACCGCCATCCAAACAACCAGACGGGCCGGCGGGCGGCGGGGGCAGAGCGCGCGCGTTGCACCCATGGTACACGCTGTTTATACGTAAACGCAAGAGCAAAACCCCGCAACCGGCCCCACCGCTCCCTGTTACAATGCACACACGCTCCATCGAGGTTCGTAAAAGCCTGCACCCCGGGTGCCTATGATCTATCTGGACAACGCAGCCACTTCATGCCCCAAGCCGCCGGAAGTCGTGAACGCGGTCGAGCACACCCTGCGGGAAGTGTGCGCCAACCCCGGCCGCGGCGCCTACGACACCGCCCTCGAGGCCGGCCGCATCCTGTTGCGCACCCGCCGGGCACTCGCCCGGCTGTGTGGAGTCAAAGATGAGGCCCGCATGATCTTCACTCTCAACGCCACCATGGCCGTCAACCTGGCCCTCAAAGGACTGCTGCGGGACGGCGGCCACGTGGTCATGTCGTCGCTCGAACACAACGCGGTCGTCCGTCCGCTGACCGTGCTGAGCAAACGGGGTGTCGAAGTGACGCGGGTCCCCTGCACCGCAGACGGCACCACCGACCCCGACGACGTCGTGGCGGCCGTCCGGCCGGATACGAGACTGGTGGTCCTGACCCATGCCTCGAACGTTCTCGGTACGGTTCTCCCCATCGAAGAAGTTGGTCCCCGCCTGCGCGAGCGGGGGGTGCCTCTCCTGGTCGATGCCGCTCAGACCGCGGGCTCGCGGCCCCTCGACGTCGAGCGCATGGGCATCGATCTCCTCGCTCTGCCGGGTCACAAAGGCCTCTTGGGGCCCCAGGGGGTAGGTGTGCTCTACGTCGGGCCCGGCATCGAGCTGGACACGCTCGTCGAGGGTGGTTCCGGGACCGACTCCCTATCGCCGTTCCCGCCGGCCGACTTACCCGACC
>JAMDDA010000191.1:0-2140 GCA_023488925.1 Actinomycetota bacterium | reverse complement strand
GTCGCATTCACACCAACCGCAAGCAAGACCGTGGCCAAAACAATCACCCCTGCTGTTGCCCAGTTGCCCCAGACAAACAGAGATGCTGCCGGCGTGCTCAAGACTGCGACAGCGACAATATTCATAGAAACGGTCATGCCCATGAGCATGGCACCCTCTGGCACAGGGTAGGTGTGCTCTGCGGCGGGCCCGGCATCGAGCTGGACACGCGCGTCGAGGGTGGTTCCGGGACCGACTCCCTCTCGCCGTTCCCGCCGGCCGACTTACCCGACCGCTACGAAGCCGGAACCCCCAACACCCCGGGCGTGGCCGGCTTGGGCGCGGGTGTCCAGTGCGTCCTGCGCGAGGGCGTGGAGGCCATAGCCGCGCGGGAGCGCAGCCTGAGCGAACGGCTGCGCCGGGGCCTCGCCGACATCGAGGGCGTGACCCTCCACGGGCCCCGGCCCGGGGCCGACGCCGCGCCCGTCGTCTCCGTGGCTTTCACCGGGCTTCCCTCCGCCGAAGCCGCCTTCATCCTCGATCGGGCCTTCGGCATCGCGGTGCGGGCCGGGCTCCACTGCGCTCCGGAAGCCCACCGGGTGGCGGGCACTCTGGAGACGGGTCTCGTACGCCTGAGTCTGGGGTACCACTCGACCGAAGACGACGTGGACGCGGCGATCGCGGCTTGCGCCGAGATCGCCGTCAAAGCGGCCGCCCACCGCTGAACGCCGGTTGCGGCCGCCCTCACAGTCAGGAGGACGACGTGACGACCGTTCGGCCCGAGACGACCCTCCGCCCCCTCAGCGACCAGGATGTCGCGGAAGTCGGGCGTCTGGCCCGGGAGATTGTGGCCAACGTGGGGAGCGTCATCCGCGGTAAACAGGACGTAGTGGAGGCCGGCGTGGTCGTGCTCCTGGCCGGCGGCCATCTCATCCTGGAGGACTTCCCCGGCGTGGGCAAGACCACGCTGGCGAAAGCTCTCGCAAAGTCGGTGCACTGCCGCTTCAGCCGGATTCAATTCACCCCCGATCTGCTGCCGAGCGACGTCACGGGCGTCAACATCTTCAATCAGAAAACCGGGGAGTTCGAGTTCCGGCCCGGCCCCATCTTCGCCGACATCGTCCTGGCCGACGAGATCAACCGCGCCTCGCCGAAAACCCAGTCGGCCCTGCTCGAGAGCATGCAGGAGCGCCAAGTCACCGTCGACAACACCACCTACCGCATCGAACCGCCGTTCATGGTCATCGCCACCCAGAACCCCATCGAGTACGAAGGCACCTTCCCCCTGCCCGAAGCCCAGCTCGACCGCTTCATGATGCGGCTGTCTCTCGGCTATCCCACCCCTGACGACGAGGCGGCCCTCCTCTCCGACCAGACCGCCTTGCCGGACCCGATCGACCAGGTGCGCCCGGTCTTGAGCGCGGCTCAGCTCCTCGCCATGATCGCCGCCGCCGCCCGGGTGACCACTGCGCCCTCGATCCGACGCTACGTGGTCGACATCCTGAGCGCCACGCGGCACCAACGAGACCTCTACCTGGGCGCCAGCCCCCGCGCCGGCATCGCCCTGCTCCGGGCCGCCAAAGCCCTGGCCCTGCTGCGGGGTCGCGACTTTGTCGTGCCCCAAGACATCAAGGACCTGGCCGCGCCTGTCCTCTCGCACCGGGTGATCCTCTCCCCGGACGGCCGCCTGCACGGACGCACAGGCGAGCAGATCATCGGTGAGCTCCTCGCCGCCGTCCCGGTGCCTCCCGGAGGATGAGGGAGCGTCCCGGTGTCTCCTGGGAGGATAGAGGAGCGCCCTGGTGTCTCCGGGAGGATGAAAGAGTGACCGTGCTCACCCGGCGGGGATTCGGTGTGCTGCTGCTGGCGGCGACCGCGTATCTCGGCGGCCGTTTGGTGGGAACGTACGAGCTGTTCCTGGCGGCCGTCGCGTTGGCGGTCCTGGCCTTGGTATCCTTGGCGACCGTGCTCATCGGCGGCTCGAGGATCGTCGTCACCCGCACCCTTTACCCCTCGACCCCGACGGCCGGCGACCCGGCAGTGATGCAGGTGCGTGTCCGGAACGGCGCCCTCCTGCCCTCGGCCCCTCTGCAGATCACACAGGACCTCCGCCGGATGACGGGGGCCGACGCCGTGCTCGAGCTCAGCCCCCTCCCACCCG
>JAMDDA010000013.1 GCA_023488925.1 Actinomycetota bacterium | reverse complement strand
CTCCTCGAAAAGTCGTCGCAGAATGGCGAGGGCGGCGGTGAGTAGTGCCCATCCCCTTTCGACAGACCGAAAACCGTGCTCTCGGATTGGCGGCCTTCCTGCGGGTGATTCCTGTGCCGGGTGGCGTCGTCTCTCGCCGCGGTGGCTGTGGGTCTGGACGAGCACGAGGAAGAGGATTCTTCCGGGGGAAGGCTGCACCTGATCTGGCCGGGGGGTCTGCCGGAAGAGGGCAGCCGGGAGCGGCTCCTTGTCGATAGGTTGCAGGAAGCCGGACTCATTTCGGAGCCGTTTGAACGGATTGAAGCGGGGCTGAGGGAAGTCACCCGGGAAGGCGAAGTGAACCGGTGATGTTCCGGGGGCGGCGGATCGGCTCGACGAGTACACAGCGTGTGCGCATACCAGCGCCCCGGTTGGTGCCGGGCGATTCCCGCCTGGTCGCCGGTCCCATGGTGGGCCCGGCATCTGCGGCGATCCCGAGTGCGGCTGATCTCGCTCCGGTGGGTACCACGGTCGTTGCGCTGCATCTCGGCGAGGCGGTGGCGGTGCCCCTTGCGGAACACGGGGGGCCTGCTCCGTCACGGCGGCCTGCCGCTCGTGTGAGAACAACCGGGGGCAGGTCGTCCGTCCGGCCGGCGGTGTCGCCGCCCGACGGGCGCCGGTCCACCTCCGGCCTGGTCGAGCGCCTGCGTGCCGTGCTGGCGGTTCCAGTGGCCAAGCTTCTTCCGGTCACCGGCTCCGTGCTCGACTGGCCCGGGGAGCTGCATCCCTTCCAATGTTCCGGCGTCGGGGTTCTCCTCACCCAGCCGGAGGTGCTGCTTGCGGATGACATGGGCTTGGGCAAGACCATCCAGGCCATCACGGCCCTGCGCATCCTGCTCCGGAGGGGCGAGGCGGAGTCGGCCCTCGTGGTCGTTCCGGCAGGCCTGATCTATCAGTGGCGGGGCGAGCTCGGCCGGTGGGCTCCGGAGATGCGGGTGAGCACGATACGGGGGTCTCCTGAGCAGAGGGCATCGCGGTGGCGTGACCCGGCCCACGTTTTCCTGACGAGCTACGAGACACTGCGGTCCGACTTCTCGCCGCATCCAGCCTGCGGGCCCAGACGCCGGGTCTGGGACGTGGTCGTCTTGGACGAGGCCCAGAAGATCAAGAATCGGGAAGCCGAGGTCAGTTCTGCGTGCAAGATGATTCCCCGACGCCGCTCCTGGGCCCTGACCGGGACTCCCTTGGAGAACAGCTTGGACGATCTCGCGTCCCTCCTCGAGTTTCTGCAGCCCAACGAGCAAGGGCAGCGGGTTGCTCCGATGCGTCCGGGGCCGGAACTGCGGGCGCGGCATGGTCAAGTTCAGCTCAGACGTCGCAAAGCCGACGTTCTGAAGGAATTGCCGGCGAAAACGGTTCACCAGTAATACTCGATCTCACCCCCGAGCAGAGACGGGCGTACCGGCGGGCGGAGCAGGAGGGTAAGGTCGAACTGCGCCGCAAAGGAGAGACGGTCACGATAACCCACGTGCTTCAGCTGATCACGAAGCTGAAACAGATATGCAACTTCTGCCCCGAGTCGGGCAGGTCGGCGAAGCTGGAGGATCTTGCCGAGCGGCTGGCGGTGCTGAAATCCGAAGGGCATCGGATGCTCGTTTTCACGCAGTTCACCGACGATGTCTTCGGAGCCGCCGCAATCGCGCGTGGCCTGCGGGAGTATTCGCCCGTGACATATACGGGAGACCTGTCGCCTTCCGAGCGCCAGGCGCGTATCGAGAGTTTCAAGCGAGATGACTCGCATCGAGCGCTGATCCTTTCCCTCCGAGCCGGCGGTCAGGGTCTCAATCTCCAGGAGGCTTCGTACGTGGTCCACTTCGACCGGTGGTGGAACCCGGCGATCGAGGCCCAGGCGGAGGGCCGGAGCCACCGGATGGTGGCTACAACGTGTACCGGACATGGCGCGATGGCATCGAGGCCCAGGCGGAGGGCCGGAGCCACCGGATGGGGCAAACATCGCCCGTCACGGTCTATTCGTACACGTGCGCCGACACGGTCGAGGAGCGCATCGCCCATGTGCTCGAGGAGAAGCAGCGGCTGTTCGACCTCGTGGTGGACGAGGTCACCCTGGATCTCGACCGGTTGCTCACGGCGGAAGATCTCTTCGGGCTCTTCGACCTCGCTCCGCCGTCTGCAGCCCGCAGGCGTGCGGATGTCTTACGCGGGCCGGCCTCCTTCGGTGATTTCACGGGGCGGGAGTTCGAGGAGTACGTCGCAGCGCTTCTACGGGGGCTGGGCTACGCTGTGGAGGTCACGCCGTACACACGGGACGGTGGAGTCGACCTCGTCGCGCGGCAGACCGACGAAATCGGGCTCGAGAAGGTGCTCTACGTGCAGTGCAAGAACCACTCGACGGCGGTGGGTGTGGAAGTGGTGCGTTCGTTGCTGGGGATCCTTCCCCCGGAGGACACGGGAGCCCGCGCCGTTCTCGTCTGTCCGGCCGGGTTCAGCGCAGAAGCGCGACGGTTTGCGAAGGGGCGGGGTGTCCGGTTGATCGACGAATCGAGCCTGCGGGAACTGGCGCGGCGTGTGACACTGTCTGCCCACGGGGCGTAACAGCGGGAGGAGAGCCGGCCAGGTAGTGACCGCTTGCCAGGCTGTCTGTCCGAGCGAGGCGGTAGTCTGACAAGAAGCGGGCGAGGGGTCTCGCGTGGGGAGCCTCCGATGGGGGAGAGTGGTCAGATCCTGAATCACTTGCCGGACGTGACCTCCGGTAAGAGAAGCCGACCGCCGACAGCGGGCGGGTCCGCTGCGGTGCCGGCGGTACGACTCAGGCCGCAAGGTTGTGTCTGTCGAGTTGCGCCGAAGCCGCGGCGACGACGGGGAGGTTGGAGCTCGAGCGCAGGGTCGTGGACCACCCCACGGGCAGACAGGGGCTTTCGCCGGGTCGGCTGGTCCCTGGTCCTGGTTCTGACCCTGGTTCTGCCTCTCGTCCTGATACCGTCGGTGGCCGCGGGCTGCTCCGCATCTACGAGCACCCGGGGGTCCCTCGACGCGCGTGCTGCCGGCGAACAACCGGACGCGGCCCGCGCCGGACAACCGGATACCACCGGTAGCGGGCAGTCCGGCCCGGAGACCACCATCGCCGGCGGACAGCGTGCCGGAGCCCCCGGCACCACGGTCGATTCGGCCGGGTCTGTGCAGACCGGTCCGGCCGACGCTGTGCAGACCGGTTCTGCCCCGACTGGGTCGGACGAGGCCCCGCCCCTCCCGGAGGGTGAAAGCGTGGCGGCGGAGCTGGTCAGAGTCGTCGACGGCGACACGATCGTGGTGCGGCTGGCCGGAGGTCGCAAGGAACGTGTACGCTACCTCGGCATAGATACCCCCGAGACGGTCCATCCGCAGAAGCCGGTGGAATGGATGGGTGCCGAAGCCACGGCCGAGAATAGCAGGCTTCTCGGGTCTGGGCCCCTGCGGCTGGTGACCGACGTGGAGAAGCGTGACCGCTACGGCCGGCTCTTGGCCTACGTGTGGGCCGGGCCGGTTTTCGTGAACTGGGAACTCGTGCGCAACGGCTATGCTTACGTATCGACCGTGCCCCCGAACGTGCGTTTCGTCAAGGAATTCGTGCGCGCCCAGAGAGCGGCCCGGGCGGCCGGATTGGGATTGTGGGGGAGCCGCGAATAGAGCCCTCGGGTGGGGGAGCGGAAGGAGGGAACTATGCTGGGGAAGCCATCGCGGGGCGTCGTCGGGACGGCCGCCGTTCTCCTGCTGGTGGCCGCGTTTCTCGCGGGACGATACCAGGGGATGCACGAGGTCCTCCGTCACGACTCCCCGGGGACGGTCGAATCTCCCGCGATGTTGCCGGCCGTCCCGGGCGCAGAGGCGCCGGGTGCCGGAACGAACGCATCGGGCCTTTCCGGCGCCGCCATCACGTCGACCACCACGAGCTCCTTAGCGGCCACCACCAGCTCCTTACCGCCGGCGACAAGCGCGCGATCGACCATCACGAGCCCGCCTGCTCCAACCACGACACTCGTGCCGTCGACCTCTTCGGCCGGCGCGGGCGCCGGCGTGGGGATCATCCCCTGGTGGGAGGCGCTCGATCACGCGGGAGAAGAGGTCACCGTCGAGGGGCCGGTCGTGGGCACCTACTATGCCCGCTCGAGCAACGGTGGGCCTACTTTCCTCAATCTGGGACGTGACTATCCCGATCCGGACCGTTTCACGGTCGTCATCTGGGAACGGTACCGGGGCCGGTTTCCGGGGGCGCCGGAGGTCATCTACCGGGGGCAGACCATCCGGGTCACCGGGGTGGGGGCGGTGTACAAAGGCTCACCGCAGATCGAGGTGAAACGTCCAGAGCAGATCGAGCCGGTCGAGTGAGGCCGCAGTTCCACATCCCGAAGGCCGGACCACATCGTGACCGACAGGGCAGGGGATGCCGCCACGATCTCCAGACGCCCGAACCCGCGCTTCGGCTTCATCTGTCGATGTTCCGTCGAAGGCGCAGGGGTTACACCCATTGCTGCCCGACGAGAGCGACCGGGTCGTCGCGGCTCATACCCGGGTCGGAGGTGGATCCTCGGATCTGGGTGTTCTCAAGCCCGGACCTCGAGCCACAGACCGCCTTCGGTCACGACCCGCGTGCACTCCTCGAGGCCCGCCATGCGCGCCATAGCCTGAGCATCCTCGGGGCTGATGCGGCGCTTGCCGATGGCCTCGTTCAGCATTCTGGACCGATGGGCTATCGGGGCAATGACGTCGTCCGGTGTCGTCGGCCCGTAGCCTCCCCCGACCCACCCGAATCCCCCCGGCCTGAGAACCCGCTTCACCTCCCGGAGGAGGGTTGGCGTCAGGAAGAAAAATGCGCCGCGCACCGCGACCAGGTCGCACGCGGCGTCGGCCTGGGGGATGGGATCGATAGGTTGCCTGCGTGTGCTGAGTCGCGAAGCGTAGCCGCCCTCGGCAGCCATCATCTTCACCCAACGCAGCACAAGCTCTGACTCGTCGATCACCGTGCCCACCAGCGTCTCGCACTTCCGCAGGATGTTCAGAGCCAAGCCACCGGCGAACGGGCCTAGATCGAGAAACCTCCCACCCCTGACACCGGAGACCGCCAGGAGGTGGTCCGCCATGTAGGGGTAGACGGGCAGCCACAGTGTGTTGATCTCCCTGATGATCACTTCATCCCGGATCACCGACGGAACCTCCTCATGGCGAAGTATTTCCAGCCTCGAGAAAGCTCGCTGCGCCATCCAAGACTGGATCCTCCCGTGCGCCGGAGAAAGACCGGACCGGTCTCCCGGCGTGCGGGGCTCCGCCCGGCACCCGGCCCAGGAACTAGAGTTGGTGGGTGAACGTCGGGGAAGCTCCGCACAACGCAAGAGGCGATGATCTTCGACTCGCTATCTACTCGCACGTGACGGTAAAGCTCCCGCGGAGAGCGGCGGGCGCCACGGACGATCTTTTGGGGGGCAAAAAGTGATGGTGCTCGGACACTTTGGCGGTCAGTTTGGCGGTCAAAGGGCCACCCTTGACTATCAGCAAACAAGGAAGTCCCTGCCAAAATGGCTTATTAGCAGGGGCTTTATTAGCGCGCCCGACAGGATTCGAACCTGTGGCCTTCGGTTTCGTAGACCGACGCTCTATCCAACTGAGCTACGGGCGCAACCTGGCGGAGAAGGAGGGATTCGAACCCTCGGTAGGAGCATTCACTCCTACACTCGCTTAGCAGGCGAGCGCCTTCAGCCGGCTCGGCCACTTCTCCACGCTCCGGGGGGCGGCGTCCCTCTGCCGGGGTGCGCGGCCCTCGCGGTGGTGGCTTATTCTAACAAAGGCCAGGTAACGGTGCCACCGGGGCGGTTGAAGGGCGCCCAGTCGACTGGCGCCCAGTCGAATGGCGCCCCGTTGAATCGCGCGCGGCTGGAAGGCGCCCAGTCGGAGGGCCCCAGTTGCAGGGCCCGCGGTCGGGTGGCCTTCCGGGCGCCGACGTGCTAGCGTGCCCGCTGCCATGGACGACGAGATGACGCCGGCATGACCAGAGGCATCGGGGCGCGCACGCTGCTTGCCCTGGGGATCACGCTGGTTTTCTGGGCCTCGGCTTTCGCGGGTATCCGAGCCGCCCTCGAGGCGTATCCCCCCGGCGGGCTGGCACTGCTGCGCTTCCTCGTCGCGTCGGCAGTGATGGGCGGGTACGCGGTTGCCACGCGCATGCGCCTCCCCAACCGGCGCGACCTTCCCGCCCTGCTGGTGTTGGGCTTCCTGGGGATCACCGTATACCACACGGCGCTCAATTACG
>JAMDDA010000216.1:388-6336 GCA_023488925.1 Actinomycetota bacterium | reverse complement strand
CTCGGTAACCACGGAGGTCACCCCGGTGGGCAGAAGGGCGCGCACGAACTCGGGGACGAACAGGCGGTTGATGTGCGTGTGCCCGTCGATGAGGCCGGGCACCAGGATGAGCCCAGAGGTGTCCAGCACCGGAACCCCGGAGGGCACCGATTCAGAGGACGCCGTCACCCGCGCGATGCGACCGTCCTTCACCCAGAGAGCCCGATCGGGCAGGAACTCCCCGGTCACCGCCTCGAACATGGTGCCGCCGGCGATGACGAGATCCGGGGGCTCCTCACCCAGCGCCACGCGCCGCAGGGCCCCGGTCGAGTCCCCGCGGGGAGCGGCGTGGCCCGACCCGACCGCCGCCCAGACGCGGCTCTCCCCCGGGCCGTCCGGCCCGGAGCTGCGCAGTCCTGCCGACGACCGGTTCTTCCCCATCATCCCCTTGGCAGTAGTGTTTCGCAGCGGCGTTTCCCCGCTACGACTGCATCTCCGGCGTGAGCACGAGCAGGACTGCAACAGGCGCTCCGCAGCACGGAGAACTCGGCGCCTTCATGCAGATTTGCCGGGAGCTCCGAAGTGCCCCCGCCAGGAATCGAACCTGGGCACGAGGTTTAGGAAACCTCTGCTCTATCCCCTGAGCTACGGGGGCACGTCGCAATCATGCCTGCAAATACCGCTACGACCTTAGGAACCTCTGGCAGTGGCCGGGGCCGTACTGCCTCGAATACTGCCTGGCCGGGCTCGCTTCCTGCCTGAGCGGATGCGACTATAGCATCATGGGCTACGTATTGCCCAACTGCCCCAGGACGTCCTCCTTCGCCTCCGCCGCCTCGGCGGCCATCTCGGGCACCACGTGACTGTGGGTGTTCATGGTGAGGCCGATCTGCCAATGGCCAAGGAGCTCCGTGACGAGGCGCGGGGCGAGGCCTTGAGCGAGCGGCTGCGAGGCGCCGGGGACGAGCAGCATGAGCGCCGCCAGGATTCCGGCCGAGACGAGGATCTTGGCTTCCCACAGGTCCGTTCCGTGCGTGCTACGCGACAGGAGCCAGATGAACGTACTTAGTTCGCGGAGAAATCGATGTTGTCGCTGCTCACGTAGGAAGCAATGGGGTCAGCAGATTCGCTCTGGGTTCGCTCATCTGTCCCCTGCTTGACCGTTGTACGTCGCCTGCGAGGAAGTTCGACGAGAGCGACACGCACTTGGTGCTTTGCCTCTGGCGGTATGACAGCCGGAACCGGTATGTCGAGGCCTTCTTCGAGGGCCCATAGTATCTGATCGTCGAAGGCCTCTCGGAGGTTGCTCAATGCCTCCTGCTTGGTAGCACCGCAACCGTATATCTCGGGGATCTCGACCAACCGCACCACGAAGTAACGTCCGGACTCATCATCCCGCGGTATCCACTCACGCCCGTAAGGAAGCGCTCGGTAGTACGCGAGGTCCTTGTTCATCATTGGATTCCCTTCCGCTTGAGCATTGTTTCGACTGCTGCTATCACCTGCTCTGCCACATATGCCTTGAGATCCCCGTGGCGTGGCACACTGACTCGGTTGGCTTTGTCGTCAGGGTCCCAGTAGATCGTATGCTTTCTGCCTTGCCGACTCAAGAAACCAAAGCTCATCAGTAGCCTCTCATAATGCGCTTGGCCCCATCCGGCCCTTGTGCTTTTTGTCTGCTCCAGACGCTTCCATGCCTGGCGGGAGAAGCCCTCACCCTGCTCCTCGCTCATCCCCCGATGACCTCACGACCCGGGAGCAGCTCTGATAAGTGCGACCTCGAGGGGGACTCGGTCCATAAACCGCCCGTCCAGAAAGATATCGAAACAATGAGTGCCGGAGCTCTGGAACTCGACGTTGTTCATCCCGAGGATCAGGTTCACCGCACTATCCCGCCCCGGATCCACGCGGTCTACCTTGAGTTCCGCCTGAAGATCCGGTATGACGTTGTGGCCGTCCGGGTCAATCAGCCGGACCGTCACGTCGTGATCGCCCCGATCATCACCCTCTATGGTTATCGTCAGGGCGAGAAACATTGTTGGATGCTTAAAGGGTATTGACCGTGCGAAGAGTGCCCGAAAGACGCCTGCCAGGACCAGCTTGTCCATCTGGTCGGCCGTGGCGTAGTCTGCCAGCAGTGCGAGATCCACTCTCATCGATTGTTCCCCTTGCGGTCACCTGTTCCGACGCCGCACTTTGAGTGTAGCGCGACTGGAGTTGCGCGCCAACGCCGTCTGCCGATGCTTCTGCCGTAGCCCCACAAGGGGCCGAACACAAGGGCACCCTCACCGCTGCTCGCCTTGCTGATGTGCTCCGGTGAAGTCTCTCGTTTCAGTGCGCGATACCCGAGTCGCGCGCCCGATATGCCCACCGCGAACTAAGTACGTTCATGTGGATGCTAGCCTCCGCCAGGCTGCCGGTTGGCGGCCATCGAGGCGCGCGTCTCGGCATTCGGTGAAGATGAAACCCGTTTCCCTGCACGCCGCGAGCTCGTAGCAGAACCGTTCAGCGAGGACTTCAAGGCGCAGATGTACGGATCTTGAGCGATGGTTCCGTAGCGCGTGACGTGGTCATTCTACTTGATCGCGCAGGCAACCACCTGGCACTCGAGCGACTCCGTCAACTGGTTGAGTTCCGCGATGAGGAACGCGCGGGTGCGGGGGTCCCTGAGCTCCTCGAAGCCGTTGCGGCTGGTATCGCCAGAGTGCAAGAGTTGGAGTGCAAGATGATGTCTTCGGTGCCAAAGAAAGCACGCTTGAACTGTCTGATCCAATGCTCGAGTTCCTCTTTCGCGCACCTCCGGTCGACGATGATCCCGCCGAGGATGAACACCGGATACTGCTGGACGATTTTGTCGAGACTGTGGTCGCCGGGTTCTTCGAGGAAGAGGATCTTCGTCATTGGTGGCGGCACCCCGCTCTGCCACTGACTCGGTCGCATCACCTGATCTGGATTGGGCGCCTGAGCGGAGAACGTCGATGTCTTTGATCATCCCTTCCAGCATATTCCACTTGTCGAGGCTGGTTTGGACGATGCTTTCAACCCAGGTCCTTACTGACCTACCCGCACCGCCTCACTCCCCCAGGCATTCCGGCCGCAACACCGTTTGCTCGAGAAGGTCCACGATCGCCTCCGCTGTGGCCCGGTGTCCTGTCTGCCGCCAGAGTTCCCGGCGAATGGCGTCGACAACCTTCTCGGAACGCAGCACGTTCGCCAAGGAGTCAGGTGATGTGGCCCGACGCGCCCGCCAAAGCTCGTCTATCTGCCGCCTCTTCAGGGACTCTTGCGTCAGGTAGAAAAGCTTGGCCGCCTTGTCTGAGGGGCCGCCGTCGGCCAGGATATCTACCTCGAACGCTATTTCGGTGAGCACGGGTACGGCGGCAGTGATGTGGTATACCTGCCACTGAGCCCCGTTGGTGAGGACGACCCATTCGACACCCTCGTTGAGGGCGTAGTTCTGGACCTGCCGGAGGTGCTTCGTCCCCAGCTTCGTGGTCACCCGCTTGACCTCGACAAATGCGACAAGCTGCTTTTCGACCCGCAAGCCGAAGTCGGCAAACTCTCCGCGGACACGGTATTCGGTGGTCAGATCTGTGTATTTGTCGTATCCCAGAACTTCGCATAGAAAATCGGTGACAAGCAGCCGAGTGTCTCCCTCATTGGCATCGCGCGCAACGAGCTCGGCAAGCGGCTTGCTGAAGCGGCGGATGCCAGCTTTGACCCTTTCCTTGGCGGCGTTCTCCCACTTTGGTCCGGATCGCGGCGCCCTGGGCTTGGTCTCAGTCGCATCTGGTCTCCCAGCCCCGGCGATGGTTCCTTCTTCCGTCGTCATCAAAGAGCCCCTTCGATTGGAGTGACAAGGGACCTACTGAAGCACCGTCCGTCCTCTCGCTACCCGCGAGGGCAGGACAGGAAGGAATTCCCCCAGTGCCAGGGCGAACTCCATGATCCGAGCAGCGGACACCTCGTCGGGTATTGATGCCGACTCCTCCGCGTGTCTCTGGTCGTTTCCGTCCAGTCGGACCTCGTGAGCTCATGCGGCCATTTCTTCGGTGATCATATGGTTCGCCGCGGCGGGTTTGATGCGGGTGAACAAGGTCCTTTGCGGATAGTCGTTGGCTTTCAGCATCGCGTCAACGCCGCTTGCTGCGCGCATGACTGCTCCGGTCGGTGCACGACTCCTGGATAGCAGCGCTTGTCTCAGGTACTCGCGGGCGGCTTGAGGTATGGCGGGGTCCACAATACGGTGTGGCGGATAGCTGATAGTTATCGGTCCATCCGCTGTCCCCGCTACCGCCAGCACGCTCCCCCCGCAACGACTGCAGCGGTACACCGCCCACCACCGGGTATTGGCGCCCTTGTGATCGGCGGCTCGGGACCCATCTATTCGCGTGAGGGTCGGGTTGGCCATCTCGCAATGAGGATACGCTTCGAGTTCGAGTATCTCGCTCAGTGTCGGTGCATTCCTCACGACGCGCTCTTCTCGCCCTTTCGGTGCCGGTGACCAGCCAATGCAACTCAACCTCCTCGTTGTCGATCCTCCCCGACGCCTTCCGGCGGCTCGGCCCGGGGAACGATGACCGCCTGTGCTTGCCGCACGGAGCGGACCCCTCCCTGGCATACAGCAAACATCTGTTCGCCACTAGCGGCCGCGCTGCAACGCTTCTCTGATTCTCACGAATCTGGCGGGAAAACACAACGTTCTTCCGTCCGGACTTCGCCGCAGGGTTGGTGAACACATGTTCGCTCCGCGTAGGTTGGAGATGACAGGGACTGAGACCCTGCAGACTGTGGCCACGATGCTGAACCAGGTGCCCGAGGTGCACCAAATCGGGCTCCTGTGTCGGCGGCTGGCGGCGTGGACTGAGGGGATCCTGGGGCGGTGGAGAATGCTGAAGGCGACCGGCTGGGAGCCTGTGGGCTCGATCGTCGGCAATTCCCGGGAGCTCGGGATGTCGACTGAGTAGAGCACCCGGGACACCGTCAATACCGCCCGAGGGTGCGGAGCGGGGGGCTTCCCGCGTGTTCCGGCTGTACTGCCCAGAATACTGCCACGGAGGGGCTAGCGCTGAGCCGCGCTAGTACTCCGAAATGGGATAATACCAGGGGTTTCACACTGACCGGCACCCCTGGAAACCCCCGGTTACAGGTTTAGGAAACCTCTGCTCTATCCCCTGAGCTACGGGGGCACGGTTGGAGCCAGGTGATTGTAGCATCGCCGCCGCCCCGAGGGCTGCCGCCCGAGGGGTCGTCGCAGAGGCTACCCGGCAGGCCGGCGCGGGAGGGCCGCCCGAGGTTCGGCGCAGGAGGCCTGTCGCCCGGAAGGTCTCGCCGCCCCACCGAATCCCGAGCCGGGCTATACTCTCCTTCATGATCGCCGGAGTCATATTCGATTGTGACGGGACCATCGTCGACAGTCGCAACCTCATCGTCCCGTTCTACAACTGGCTGTTCACCGAGGTGGGGCTGCCCCCTATCGACGAGACCGACCCCGAGGCGGTCGCCTTCTGCCTGAGTCAGCCCGACGCCGAAGTGTTCGCCCGCTTCGCGCCCGCTCCCGCCGCTCAGAAACGGCTCTTCGAGCGCCTCGCCCAGCTGGATCCGGCCGATTTCGTGGACGACCTCGAGCTTGAACCCCACGCCCTCGAGGTGCTGCAGGCACTCCGGCCCCGCTATCGCCTCGCCATCGCCACCAACCGCGGGGCGGACATGGACGTGCTCGTCCGCCACTTCGGCTTCGATGCCTACGTGCAGGCAGTCGTGACGGCAAGGGATGTAGAGAAGCCCAAGCCGAGCCCCGACATGCTCTTGCTGGCCGCCGAGCGGCTGGGAATCGCCCCGGCCGAAGCCCTCTACGTGGGCGACACCGACATCGACGGCCGGGCAGCCGCAGCCGCCGGCATGCCCTTCCTCTGCTACCGCCGGCACCACGCCCAAGGCGACGGCAACTCCCAAGGCGACGGCCCGGC
>JAMDDA010000216.1:0-378 GCA_023488925.1 Actinomycetota bacterium | reverse complement strand
GTACCCTCACAGCGCCGCCGCCCTCAGAACGCCGCCGCTCTCAGAACGCCGCCGCCCTCACAGCGCCGTCCCCCTCACAGCGCCGCCGACTCCATGACGGCGGCCACCAGATCCTCGAAGGAGAGCCCAGCCGCCTCGGCCGCCATGGGCATGGTGGAGGTCTCGGTCAGGCCGGGGATGGTGTTCAACTCGAGCACCCACGGCGTGCCGTGCTCGTCGAGGATGAAGTCCACCCGGCCGAAGCCGCGGCAGCCCAACACCCTGTAGGTGGCGAGGGCCAGCTGCTGCACCTCGGCGGCGGCCGCGGGGTCGAGCTCGGCCGGCTTTTCGCTGTTCCAGGTGATATACGGCATAGGTCCCAATAGCGCAGGGGTGCGG
>JAMDDA010000169.1 GCA_023488925.1 Actinomycetota bacterium | reverse complement strand
CTCCCTCTTCATCCACCAGGATGGCCAGGGCACACGACACCTGCCGCTCGAGGGAATCCAGGGTCGCATCGAGGGCCTCGGCCTGCGGGATGGTCCGGGGGAACCCGTCCATGAGGAAGCCGCGGGCCGTGTCCGCTACCTGCAGGCGGTCCTTGACGATGCCGATGACCACCGAGTCCGGCACGAGCTCACCGGCGTCCATGTAGCGCTTGGCCTCCACGCCCATGGGCGTCTGGTTCTTGACCGCCGACCGCAGGATATCGCCCGTCGAGATGTGCGGGATGCCGTAATCGGCGACGATGCGGCCGGCCTGTGTTCCCTTGCCCGCGCCGGGCGGGCCCAGCAGGATGAGATCGAACTGACCCATGCTTCCCCCTTGCCTCCTTACTTCGCGAACACCGCACTCACTTTAGGAACCCTTCGTAGTGCCGCATCAGGAGCTGAGCCTCCATCTGCTTCATGGTGTCGAGGGCCACGCCGACCACGATCAGCAACGACGTGCCCCCGAAATAGAACGGTACGCCCAGCCCCCGGATGAGAATGGTGGGGAGCACGGCGATGGCCGCGAGGAAAACGGCACCCGGCAGCGTGATCCGCGTCAGCACCGATCTGAGGTACTGGGCTGTGGGCCGCCCGGGACGGATGCCCGGAATGAACCCGCCGTACTTTTTCAGGTTGTCGGCCTGATCGATCGGGTTGAACTGCACGGCCGTGTAGAAATAGGTGAACAGGATGATCAACAGCACCTCACCGATGAGGTACCACCAACTCCGCGGCCCGACCACGTCGGCGATACGCTTGGCCCACGACCAAGGTGTCATCTGCGCCAAGGTTACCGGGAACACCAGCACCGAGGAGGCGAAGATGACGGGGATGACCCCCGCCATGTTGATACGCAGGGGAAGATACGTACTCTGCCCCCCGTACATCCTGCGGCCCACCACGCGCTTGGCGTACTGGATGGGAACGCGCCGCTGCCCCTCCTGGATGAGGACGATGGCGGCGATGACGCCCAGGGCGATGATGGCCATGGCCAGCCACTCCAGCGGGTTCATGGTGGAGAACATCTTGTAGAGACCGCCGGGCAGCCGCGACACGATGCTCGCGAAGATGATGAGGGAGATGCCGTTCCCGATACCCCGCTGGGTGATGAGCTCCCCGAGCCACATGATCAGGGCGGTCCCCACCGTGAGGGTCAAGACGATCAAGTAGAACTTCAGGGGGGTGAGCGCGTTGTCCGGGGGGAAGGCGCCTTGCGTCCGGAAGAGGAACACGTAGCCCACCGACTGAATCAGAGCCAACACCACGGTCAGGTACCGGATGTACTGGTTGATCTTCTTCGAACCGGCTTCCCCTTCCTTGGCCAGGGCCTCCAGCTGCGGAATCACGATGGTGAGCAGCTGGATGATGATCGAGGCCGTGATGTACGGCATGATCCCCAAGGCGAACACCGCCACCCGCTCGAGCGCACCCCCGGCGAACAGGTCGAGGAAGGCGAAGACCCCGCCCCCCGCCACGAGGTTCTGAATGGCCCCCAGGTCGATCCCCGGTACGGGTATGAAGGATCCGAACCGGTAGATGGCGATGATGAACGCGGTGAAGAGGAGCCGCTTCCGCAGGTCCGGAAGCTTCCACGCGTTCAGAAGGGATTGCAACATCGAGCTCTCTCCCGTCTGGTCGTGGCGACGGTCGCAGTTCCTAGAGGACCTCGACCGTTCCGCCGGCCGCTTCGATCTTCCGTTTGGCCGCCGCGCTGAAACCGTGCGCTTTCACAGTCAGCGGCCGGTCCAGCTCACCTTGGGCCAGGATCTTGACGCGTTCGTCGCTCTTCTTGATGATGCCTTTCGCGACGAGGGTCTCGGGGGAAACCACTTCGCCCTCCGCGAAAACCGCAAGGCGCCCCACGTTGATCGGCGTCATGTACGTCCGGAACGGCCCGATGGCCATGGACGTCTTCGCGCTCGGCCCGCGCAGCTTCGGGATTCTCATGTGCAGCGGCATCTGGCCGCCCTCGTAACGGGCGGAAACGCGGCCACCGGAGCGGGCGTTGGCGCCCTTGTGCCCCTTGCCCGCCGTCTTGCCCAACCCCGACCCCTCGCCTCGTCCTACCCGCTTCTTCTGGAAACGGGAACCGGCATGCGGGCGCAGGTCGTGAAGGAAGATGTCTCCCATGACTTACCCCTCGTTCTTCGGGTCGACCTCGGAGACCTCGAGCATGTACCCGATCTTCCGGATCATGCCCCTGATCACCGGGTTGTCGTCCTGATACACCGTCTGACCCATGCGGCTGATGCCCAGGGCCCGCAGCGTGTCCTTGTGGCCTTGTTTGCGCCCGATGGCGCTTCTGACCTGCTTGATTCTCAGCACCGCGTCACGCTCCCGTCGGTTCCGCGGCCGCGGCCTCGGCGTGCTTCACGCCCAGAACCTCACGGACGCTCTTGCCCCGCAGGGCAGCGATGTCCTCCGGCCGGCGCAGAGAGCGCAGGCCCGCCTCCGCGGCCCGCACCATGTTGATGGGGTTCGTGGTGCCGAGGCACTTGGTCAGTACGTCCCGCACACCGCCGAGCTCCAGGATGGCGCGCACGCCGCCGCCGGCGATCACACCGGTACCGGGCGAAGCCGGCCGCAACAGAACCCGGCCCGCTCCGAAGCGGCCCACGACTTCGTGGGTGATGGTCGAACCGTGCTTGGGCACGACAAACAGATTCTTCTTGGCATCCTCGATGGCCTTCTGAATGGCCAGAGGAACCTCCTTGGCCTTTCCGTACCCGACGCCCACGATGCTCTCTCCGTCGCCGACCGCCACCAGAGCCGTGAACGAGAAGCGCCGACCGCCCTTGACCACCTTGGCGACCCGGTTGATCTCGATCACGTTCTCCTGGAGGTTCAGCGCGTCCGCCTTGATCTGTGCCACAGCCTTACCTCTCCCTTCCTAGAAACCCAGGCCGCCCTGACGGGCGCCGTCGGCAAGGGCCTTCACACGGCCGTGGTAGAGGTACGGACCCCGGTCGAAGACGACCTTCTCGATGCCGGCCGCCCTGGCCCGCTCGGCCAGCAGCTCGCCGACCTTGGCCGCCACGTCTGCTTTCTTCAGGCCCGCCGTCTCCGCGACGTGTACGCTGCCGGCGCTCACGAGAGTACGGCCGCTCGTATCGTCGATGATCTGCGCCCAGATACCCCGGTTCGAGCGGAAGACCGACAACCTCGGCCGCTCGGGCGTGCCGCGCACCACGCTGCGCACCCGCACGGCCCGCCGCTTCCGGGCCCGGCGCGTCTTTTCGATCGTGCTCATGGTCGTTCGCTTCTTCCTCTCTTAGGCCCGCTTGCCGACTTTGCGCCGCACGACCTCGCCTTGGTACAGGATCCCCTTGCCCTTGTAGGGCTCCGGACTCCGGATGGCGCGGATGTCGGCCGCGACCTGACCAACTTGCTGCTTGCTGATGCCTTTGACCACGATCTGAGTGGCCGCCGGCACCTCGAACTCGATGTCCTTGGGGGGGGTGACCACCACCGGATGGGAGTAGCCCACCTGGATCTCGAGATCTTTGCCCTTGAGGGCGGCGCGGTACCCCACGCCCACGATGTCCAGGCGTTTCTCGAAGCCGCTGGTGACCCCGGTCACCATGTTGGCGAGCAGGGTACGCGTCAGGCCGTGCAGCGCGCGGTGCGTGTTCGCATCGCTTGGACGAGACACGGTCAGGACGCCGTCCTGCAGGGCGATCGCCATATCGGGGCTCACGTTCTGGGACAACTCGCCCTTGGGCCCCTTCACCGTCACGCGGTTCCCGTCGACCTGCACGTCGACCCCGGCGGGAATGGGGATGGGTGCTTTACCAATCCTAGACATAGCCTGCTCAAGCGGGTCAGCAAGCCGGGCCGCCGACACCCAGCCGTTGCGCTTCCCGGGCGGTCATCAGACCGCGGGAAGTGGAGATGACCGCGATGCCCAGACCACCGAGGACCTTGGGCAGCTTGTCTTTCTTGGCGTAGATGCGACGGCCCGGCTTGCTGACCCGCTTGAGCTGGGTGATGACCCGACGCCGGTCCTCGGTGTACTTGAGGTCCAACCGGAGCGTGTCCCAGTGCTCGCCCTTGATCAAAGCGTAGTCAGCAATGTAGCCCTCATCTTTGAGGATGCGGGCGAGCTCGACCTTCATCGCGGAAGCAGGCAGCTCCACGTGGGAGTGCAGCGCCTTGTTGGCGTTCCGGATGCGGGTGAGCATGTCGGCGATGGGATCGGAGTGCGCCATAATCCCTCCTACCAACTGGACTTGGTCACACCGGGGATGACACCCTGGTGCGCCAACTCGCGCAGACAGATGCGGCACAGCCCGAACTTGCGGAAGTAGCCGCGCGGGCGACCGCAGCGCCGGCACCGGTGGTACGCCCGCGAAGAGAACTTCGCCGGCCGCCGGGCCTTCGCGATCATCGATTTCTTTGCCATGCCGTGGTGTTCCCCTTTCTTAGCTCTCGCGGAAGGGCATGCCCAGCTTCTTGAGCAGCGCCCTGCCCTCATCGTCAGTTTCCGCGGTGGTGGTGATGGCGATATCCAGCCCGCGGACCCGATCGATCTTGTCGAAGTCGATCTCGGGGAAGATGATCTGCTCGCGCAGACCGAGATTGAAGTTGCCCCGCCCGTCGAACCCGGTGGGCGCGATACCCCGGAAATCGCGGATGCGCGGGAGCGCGATGCTGATCAGCCGGTCGAGCAGCTCCCACATGCGGTCACCGCGCAGCGTGACCCGCAGACCCACGGGCATGCCTTCCCGGATCTTGAAGTTGGCGATGGACTTGCGCGCCCGGCGTACCTCCGGCTTTTGCCCGGTGATCTGCGCGAGCTGCTTGGCCGCTTCCTCCAGCGCTTTGGCGTCCTGGGCGGCCTCGCCCACGCCCATGTTCACCGTCACCTTGGTGATCCGGGGCACCTGCATGACGTTGCCGTACCGGAACTCCTCCCGGAGCGCCGGCACGATCTCCTTGATGTACTTCTCCCTGAGCCTCGGCGTCGCCATGGCTAACCCTTATCTACCTGGACATTGCACTTTTTGCAGTACCGCACCTTCTCGTCGCCCTCCACGCGCACGCCCACCCGCGCGGCCTGACCGCAGCTCGGGCAGACCAGCTGGACGTTCGAGATGTGCAGCCCGGCCTCGCGCTCGATGACGCCCCCCTGCGGATTCTTCTGGCTGGGGCGCACATGCCGCTTGATGAAGTTCACGCGCTCGACCACCACCCGCTGATCTTCGGGGAGCACGCGCAGAACCTTGCCGCGCTTGCCGCGCTCCTTGCCCTGGATCACCTCGACCGTGTCGCCCTTCTTGATCTTGCCGATCTTCGCCTGCCTGGCCATGACTACAACACCTCCGGAGCCAGCGAGACGATCTTCATGAAGTTCTTCTCGCGGAGCTCGCGCGCAACCGGGCCGAAGATCCGGGTGCCGCGGGGGTTGTTCTGCCGGTCGATGAGCACGGCCGCGTTCTCGTCGAAGCCGATGTAGGTGCCGTCGCCGCGACCGAAGGGTTTCTTCACCCGGACCACCACGGCCTGCACGACATCGCCTTTCTTGACCGAGCCGCCGGGCGTCGCCTCCTTCACCGCACCCACGATGACGTCGCCCACCGTCGCATATCGCCGGCGGGACCCTCCCTTGATGCGGATGCAGAGGAGCTCGCGCGCACCGGTGTTGTCGGCCACCTTGAGTCTCGTCTCTACCTGGATCATCGCTCGCTACCTATCTCTCGTCGTCGTGCCGCTACTCGGCCCGCTCGAGGATCCGGATGAGCCGCCAGGTCTTGGTACGGGACAGGGGCCGGCACTCCCGCACCAGCACCTTGTCGCCGATCCGGGCCTCGTTCCGCTCATCGTGGGCCTTGAGCCGGCGGCTGCGGCGCACGACTTTCTTGTACAGGGGATGCGGCTTGGTGCTGGTCACTTCGACGACGATGGTCTTGTCCATCTTGTCGGAGACGACCGTGCCCTGCCGTTCCCGCTGGCTGCTCTCGCGCTCCGCGGTCATCGGGACTCCTCCGCTCTACGTCGTGCGTTCTGCACCGTCAGGATTCTCGCGATCTCCCGCCTCACCTGCCGGAGGCGGCCGGTGTTCTCGAGCTGCCCGGTCGCGTGTTGGAACCGCAGGTTGAACAGCTCCTCGCGAGACTCCTTCAAGCGCTGCTCGAGCTCGTTGTCGCCGAGCTCGACGAGATCTCTAGCCTTCGACACTGCCGTCCTCCCTCGCCACGAACCTGCACTTGACGGGAAGCTTGTGGGAGGCGAGCCGGATGGCCTCCCGGGCCAGCTCCTCCGGCACCCCCGCGAGCTCGAACATCACGCGGCCCGG
>JAMDDA010000131.1:4623-6424 GCA_023488925.1 Actinomycetota bacterium | reverse complement strand
CAACGATCTTCGTAGGCCACTCGCACCGGGAAAGGAGGCAGCCACCGTGGTTCTGAATCGCAGAACCTGAGGCAGCGGTCACGGCGCACGTCGTGCACCGTGGCATCACGAACTCGGCCGTGGCGGCCTCTCCGCTCCGGCGAGCGCCTACCCCTCTTCCTAGAGCTCCCCTTTGCTCAAGGCTGGCCGGCGTTCAGCCCGGAACGTGCGGGCGTGGCGGCGGCTCTTACCCTTCAGCAAAGGAGAACGCGCTGTGGAGAAGTCGGTCACGGGGGTCGCCGTGGCCCTCGTCCTGACCTTGGTCCTCGCCGCTGGTCTGATCTTGACCGGATGCGGTTCGTCTGAGGACCAGACATCCGCGATTGCGGCTGCGGACGCCGACACCACCCCTCCCGCCGGCACTGCGAACGCGGCCGGGCCCTCCGCGGCCACCGACGTATCGTCGAAGACCGTGCAAGACCGAGACGCCCTCCTGGTGGGCATGTGCGCCGAGTATCCGCCGTTTGAATTCCGCGGTGACGACAACAAGCCGATGGGCTTCGATGTCGACCTGGCCAACGCCCTCGGCGAGAAGCTCGGTATCAAGGTCACCATCGCCGATTCCGCTTGGGAAGGCCTGCTTGCTGGCATCCGGAAGGGCGACTACGACGTGCTCATCACGGCCATGTCCAAGAAGGGGGCGGCTGCCGTATGAATCTTCACGCGGAGTCGGAATGGATCTGATCGACTGGGTGCGGTCGTTTCCCCGGCGGGTGATCATACCCGTGGGCGGGCTTCCCGGTGCCGCCCTGTCGGGAACGACTGTGCGCTCCAATATGTGTGACGGGGCGGTGAAAGCGGCGTCCGCAGTCTCCTACGTCGAGGAATACGGCCCCGACGCTGTCTTCCACATAGGCGATGTGGCGGTAGAGGCAGAGGCTATGGGGGTGTCGGTGGGCTTCCCCGAAGAAAACATGCCGGAGGTTCTCGCGCCCCTGGTGCGCGAGCCAGGCGACATCCACCGCCTGCGGATGCCCGACTTCACCGGCCCTGCAGGCAGAACGGGCGTCGACGTGGAGTGCGTACGACTCCTGGCCCAGCGCTTCCCGCAGCTGCCGGTGTTCGCTCAGGTCACCGGCCCGTTCACGATAGCCTCCGCGCTCGTCGGCCATGAGAGGGCGTGCCGGCTCACTGTGACCGACCGCCCGTTCTTGCAGCGGCTGCTCGACGTCTGCACGGAGGTTACCCTGGGCTTCGCCCGGGCTCAGCTAGAAGCAGGGGGCACGATCCTTTGGATCGGGGAGCCCATGGGTTCGTTGCTCTCACCTTCGACGTTCGCCGCCCTGTGCGTGCCGCCCCTGCAGCGGATCGTCGCCGCGTGTGGGGTGATGAGCATTTTGCATGTGTGCGGCAACACCAGTGCCCACCTACGCACCCTGGCCGACACCGGGGTACAGGGACTCAGCCTGGACAGTGCCGTGGACCTTCCGACCGCGGCGCGTGCGCTGCCAGGCGACGTGGTGTTGATGGGCAACATCCACCCCGTGGCAGTCGCTCGCTTCGGCACCCCAGACTCAGTGCGGGCCGCGGCAGACACCCTGCTCGATGCTATGGACGGGTTCGACAACTTCATCCTCTCGACGGGGTGTTCAACACCCGTTGACAGTCCGCCGGAGAACATCAAGGCCCTCATCGCCGCGGCCAGAGAGAGACCGCGGGCTCTCAAGACCACATCACTGACGGAGTGCACATGACCAAGGTCTGGTCGTACGGGATCGCCATGCTTGACGTGATCGTCCATCCTATCGAGGTGTGGCCGAGC
>JAMDDA010000131.1:0-4613 GCA_023488925.1 Actinomycetota bacterium | reverse complement strand
GTCGCCCACGTAGGGGCGAATGCACATCTGCACCCCGAGCACGTCGACTGGGCCGGAGTCGAGGCCGGCGACTACCTACACGTGGGTGGTTGCTTCGCGATGCCCAACCTCCGCGGTGACCGCCATGCTTGACGTGATCGTCCATCCTATCGAGGTGTGGCCGAGCCCTGGACAACTTGTCCTCTGCGAGCACGGCATGCTCGTGCCGGGTGGGGTCGCCCTCAACACGGCGGTCACCGTCGCCCGGTTGGGCGGGAACGCGGGATTGATCGCCGGGCTGGGCCAGGACGCCGCCGGACGCGCCGTGCGTCAGGTACTGGCCCGGGAGGGCGTGAACGCCTCGAAGATCATCACGTTGCGCGACCGCAGCACCGGTTTCTGCATAGTAGGCATCGATAAGAGCAGCGAACGCTCGCTGGTCGCCCACGTAGGGGCGAATGCACATCTGCACCCCGAGCACGTCGACTGGGCCGGAGTCGAGGCCGGCGACTACCTACACGTGGGTGGTTGCTTCGCGATGCCCAACCTCCGCGGTGACTTCCTTTCCACGCTGATCGACATTGCCACGGAGCGCGGCCTGCGTGTCTCGCTGGAGTCGGCCTGGGATGTCACCGGCACGTGGCTGCGAGGAGCTGAGGGTGCCATCGCCGCGGTGGACGTCTTCATGGCCAGCGAGCAGGAAGCAACCGGCATGACGGGCATTGAAGACCCGGAGGCTGCCTGCGCTGCTCTGGGTGCCTACGGCCCCCAGGTAGTGGTGGTCAAAGCCGGAGAGCGGGGAGCATTCGTATGGAAAGGCGGCTCCGTGACTCACTATGCCGGTCACGTCGTCGAGCTGGTCGACGCTACCGGCGCCGGAGATACCTTCTGCGGGGGCCTGCTGTTCGCGTTGAGCCAGGGGTGGGACATCGAACGGGCGGTGCGTCTGGCCAATGCGGTGGGGGCGATGAACGTCACAGCTGTCGGAGCCACGGGGGGCGTCCGCGATCTTCCGACAACGCTGGCCTTCATGCGAGCACAGGGAGATCAGGGGTGATCGCTGCCGCCCTTGAAGCGCGCGGGGTTTGGAAGTCGTTCTTCGGCGTGCCTGCGCTGCGAGCCGTGGACTTCACCCTGCGTAAGGCAGAGATCCACGCCCTTATCGGTCACAACGGCTCTGGCAAGTCGACCTTCTGCAAGATCATCGCCGGCCTGTACCGCCGAGACGCGGGCGAGATCCTCGTCCACGGCCGACCGGTCGTTATCCATCATAGCCATGCCGCTCGGGAGTTGGGCATCGCCCTGATCCCCCAGGAACCCCTGCTCGTGCCGGATATGAACGCGGCCCAGAACATCTTCCTCGGCCGCGAAGCTGCCTTCGGTCAAGGGGGCATCATCCATCGCGGTCGCATGCGAGAGGCGGCACGGCAACTCCTCGAAAGGCTGGGGTTGATCTGCGATCTCGACCTGCCCGTGCGGCATCTAAGTGTCGCCGGTCAGGGGATCGTGGCCGTGGCGCGAGCGCTGGCGTGGGATACGGATATGTTGATCTTCGACGAGCCGACGGCTTCGCTCTCCGCCCACGAGGCCGATCGTTTGTTCGCAATGATGCGTGATCTGCGGGCGCGCGGAGTCTCGATCATCTTCATATCCCATCGCTTGCGCGAGGTATTCGAGATCGCCGACCGTGCAACGGTTCTCAGGGACGGCGAGGTTCAGATGGTCACGCCGGTTGCCGATGTCACCGAGACGCAGCTGGTCTCGCTGCTTGTCGGTCCTGCGGAGGACATAGGTTCCCCTCCGGGGATGGCACGAACGGCGGCGGAAAGACCAGCCGGGAGCGTCGCGGCCGCTCTAACTAAGGCGGGCTTCTCGGCGGGCGCGCTCAACGCCGATGGTCACGCCGTCCCGCCCGGATCGCGCGAGGTTCTCAGGACGGAGGGTCTCGTCCCCCGAGGGACGGTAGGGGGTGTCAGCCTGCGGCTGCACGCGGGCGAAGTGCTGGGGATCACCGGCCAGGTCGGGGCAGGCAAGACGGAGCTCGCCGAATGTCTGGCTGGCGAGACTCGGCCCGTGAGTGGTCGTCTCCTGGTCGATGGGGAGCCGGCGGTGTTCCGCTCGCCAAGGGATGCGGTGGCCCGGGGTGTCTCTCTGCTCCCCGAAGACCGCCGCCAAGCGCTGGTGCCCTTGCTGTCGGCTGCGGACAACATATTGCTTGCCTCACTCTCCGGCTTCTCAAGGTACGGAGTGATCGACCGGGTCGCCGGCTGGAAGGCCGCCCACGAGCTCGCCGGGCGCCTTCAGATCGGCACCAACCACCAGATCCGTGGCCACGTGCGCCAATTGAGCGGTGGAAACCAGCAGAAGGTGGTGATAGCCCGCTGGATGCAGCGGCGGAGTCGGATCCTCATCTTTGACGAACCCACGCGAGGGGTCGACGTCGGGGCCAAGGCGACGGTGCACTGTCTGATCCGGGTCCTGGCGGCTGAGGGGCATGCCGTGTTGCTGCTCTCTTCGGAGCCAGCCGAGGTCTTGGAGGTGTGCGACCGAGTGCTGGTCATGCGGGGTGGGCAGCTGTGCGCGGAGTTCCCGAGGGGTGGGGCAACCGAGCATGACCTGCTGTCGGTCATGCTGGCGGGTGAGGAGCGATGCTAGGACATCGGCTTCGGCGATTCACCCTGCTGGCTGCGCTCCTGGCGCTCGCCGTGCTGTTCGCCGTGCTGTCGCCCTTCTTCCTTACCACCGACAACCTGTTGAACGTCGCGCTCCAGTCGTCGACCAACATTGTCCTGGCTATCGGGATGACCTTCGTGGTGACATCGGCCGGGATCGACCTCTCGGTGGGCTCGCTCGTGGCGCTCGCCGGGGTATCCATGGGACTTGCGGCCAAGGCAGGCGCCGGGACCTTCGCCATGCTGGCGATCGGTCTCCTGGTCGGGATCGCCGGTGGGGTGAGCAACGGCGTGCTCGTCGCGGCAGCCCGCATCCCCCCATTCATCGCCACCCTGGCGATCATGAGCGTGGCTCGGGGTGTAGCCCTGATCGTCACCGGCACCCGTCCGATCTACGGAATGCCGGAGGCGTTCCGGTCCCTGGGCGCCGGGCGGGTCTGGGGTATACCCGTCCCGGTCATGATCGCCGCCGTGGTCGCCGTCGCCGGGGCGTTGCTCCTGCGCCGCACCGTGTTCGGGAGCTACACCATCGCCATGGGTGGGAACGAGCAGGCGTTGCGGCTCAGCGGGGTGTCTGTGGGTCGGTGGAAGACCGTAGTGTACGGGTTCATGGGTCTGTGCTGCGCCGTGGCCTCAGTGATCGTGACCGCCCGGCTGAACACCGCCGAACCGCTCGCCGGCTGGATGTTCGAGCTCGACGCGATCGCCGCCGTGGTGATGGGCGGCACCAGTCTGGCGGGCGGCAGCGGGAACATCCTGGGCACCGTGATCGCGGCGCTCATCCTCGGGGTGCTGCGCAACGGCCTCACGCTGCTCAACATCCAATCGGCGTACCAGCAGGTCGCGCTGGGCGCAGTAATCATCTTCGCCGTCTTGATCGACCAACTCAAGGAGGGCAGGGAGTAGAGGAACGGGAGTCATCAATAGGTGCGGAGGCCGTGCCTGGTGAAAGGAGGTGGGGCCGTCGGTAAACTTGGGCACCCGTCACAGAGCGACTTGGTGCGTAGAGCAGAGAGGTTGTATCGCGGGAACCAAGATCAAAGAGAGGGAAACAGTGCGAAGAACGCGATATGTTGGAACGATCGCCGTTGCCCTGCTGATGGCGCTGACCGCGGCGGTAGCGGGCTGCGGAAGCGGCGAGACCACGACCACGGAGGCGGCCGAGACCCCCACGACCGCCGCCGAGACGTCGACCACGATGGTCGAGGACACCACAACTACCACGCAAGTGGAAACGGTCTTCCAGCAGGCGGAGAAACAGAGCTTGGCCACGTTGGGCGAGATCCCCACCCCCAGCAAGACCTACAAGATCGGCTACCTCATGATCACCCTGCAGAACCCCTTCTGGGTGACCCTGGGGGAGGGAGCCAAGGCCGCCGCAGCTGAGTACGGGATGGAAATCAGCGTGCAATCCGCTCCCACAGAAAACGACGTCACCTCTCAGCTCAACACGCTGGAGACAATGGCTGGTCAAGACTTCGACGCCATCATCGTGCACACCATCACGGCCGACAACCTGGTGCCGGGGATCGTGACGGCCAGGAAGAAGGGCGTGTTGGTTGTAGACGCAGACGGTCGGGTGAACGGCATGGCCGTCAAGGCAGAAGGGGTCGAGCTGCCTCAGTTCAACATGATCGATTTCGAGAAGAAGGGCCAACTCGGGGCCGAGTACATCATTGCGAAAGTGGGCTCCGGTGAGGGCAAGGTCGCTATCATCGAGGGGCTCGCCGGGGCACCCCAGTCGGATGCCCGTGCAGCTGGAGCCAAGAAGGCCTTCGAGGCCGCAGGCTTCAAAGTGGTCGCCAGCCAGCCTGGAAACTGGGACCGCACTACCGCGTTGAACGTAGCCACCAACATCCTGCAGGCGAACCCCGATCTCGTGGGATTCTATGCCGCGAACGACGTCATGGCCCTGGCCGCAAGCGAAGCGGTGTCCCAAGTTTACCGACGGCCCCACCTCCT
>JAMDDA010000201.1:327-6429 GCA_023488925.1 Actinomycetota bacterium | reverse complement strand
TTTCTACGAGCGTAGCCCCTGCTATTGGTTTCTCGCCTCACGCCCCCGCAGGAGCTGGGTGCGCCCGGCCAGCCGTCTTGCTGTCCCCTCCGGCGCCGGCGGCATTCGCCGAGGGTGAGCCCGCCTACATGATGCCGCCACACTCCCCGGCAGGCGCAGGAGGGGCGACAGGCGCCTCAGCTAGTTAGAGCTAGGCGGCCAGTGCCAATTCACGATCGGCAGTTGTTTGTTTCCAACCTGTTTAACGAGAACGGTTGGGATCTCGGCTCGCTACCCTGACTCAGACCTGAGCCCCGTCGAAACCATGTCGCCCCCAGTGGCTCCGGAGGCCGTCGCGGAGACGGACTCGCATCGTCGTCGGTTGCCCTCAGTATACCAGGAAAACCCGCCCGCGGCGGCCGGCCCACCAGATCGAGCCCCGGCTCGGCCTGGAGCCCCGGCTCGGCCTGGAGCCCCGGCTCGGCCTGGAGCCCCGGCTCGGCCTGGAGCCCCGGCTCGGCCGGTTCACTCCGCGCCCCGGAGTGCGGAAGACCCCGTCTCCGCCGTTGACTACGCCCGGGAGTGCGGCCCGCGCTCCCGGGCGCGGAGGGCCCGCTCCATCTCCCGTTGGGCGTCTTTCTTGGCCAGGGCCTCCCGCTTGTCATAGAGGGCCTTGCCCCGGGCCAGGGCGACCTCCACCTTCACCCGGCCGTCCCGGAAATAGAGCTTGGTGGGTACCAGAGTGTAGCCCGTGCGTTGGATCTTGCCCACGAGACGCTTGAGCTCGTGTTTATGCAAGAGGAGCTTGCGATTACGCAGGGGATCGTGGTTGAAGATGTTCCCCTGGGCGTAAGGGCTGATGTGCACCCCGATCAGGTAGAGCTCGCCCCGGTCAAAGGCGGCGTAGGCGTCGCGCAGGTTGGCTCTGCCCTCCCGCAGGGACTTGACCTCGGTGCCGGTCAGCACGATGCCGGCCTCGAAGGTCTCCTCGCTGTGGCGGGCCCGGGCACCCGGGGAGCGCGGACGCCGCGAAGAGCCGCCGCTGTCTCCGCTGGGCGGGCCCGGGCACCCGGGGAGCACACACGCCGGGTCGCCTGCCTCAACGCATGGGGGCTTCCCGCGAGAGCTGGCCCAGCAGATGGCCGAATGTGACCGTGGCCCAGAAGCTGGTGACGATGGCTCCGACGAACAGAAGGATACTCCCCACCACGCCGGCCACCAGCATGATGACCAGGCCGATCACCAACACGGTGATGTACCGGCCCGCGTTTGCTCCAACCCAGCCCAGAATCGCGGAAAGCTCCAGCATCGCTCCCCAGCGGTCGGTGAGGGCGTAACGCATCATGGCCGCCGGGAACGCCACGACTACCGCCACCGTGTAGACGAAGACGATCAACACACCCAAAGCCACGAAGAGGCCGGCGGCGCGGCCCATGATGAGCGCCACGATGAAGATGAAGAGGGCGGGCAGGCTCCAGATCGCTGCGGCCAACGCCACACCCAAACCCTTGACGAAATACCGTCCGAACTGGTCCCAGGCGGGCAGCTCCTCGGCTTCCCCGTAGGCCACCCGCCGCAGAACCTCCAGAGCGTAGCCCTGTTGGGCGAAGTTCACGACAGGCACGAGCCCAATGAGCGAACCCACCGCCACCTTCGCGATCCAATCGCGCTCCTGTACCGGGAACTTGATCGCCCTCTCGTAGTCCATCCCGCCTCCTTCGTCTCATGGCCGGCAAGGCAACCCTCGGTCCACACGGCTCGTTTACAGATCGGCCGGCGTCACGTCCACTCTACCGCGGACCTCGTCGATAGCAAGCACCCGCACCCGGATGAGATCGGCCAGGCGGAAGGCGGCCCCCGTACGGCGGCCCACCAGGGCCGACTCGAGGTCGTTCAGCTCATAGTAGTCTCCGGGGAGCTCTCGAGCGGAGAGAAACCCTTCGTGCAGCCGGTCGAAGAGCACGAAAGCCCCGCCGCGCACAAAACCCATGATCTCCGCCTCGAACACCGCCGCCCAACCCTCCTCGTCCAGGCGGCGTTTGAGCAGGTAGGCCAAGGCGATATCGTCGGACTTGAGCTCCACCCGAGCCGCTTCCCTCTCGGCGCGTGAGCAGTGCTCCGCCCACTCCGCCAAGGTCGACGTGGTCGGCCGCGGCCCCAAGCCCAGCCGGGCGAGCAGGCTGCGGTGTACCAACAGGTCGGGGTAGCGCCGGATGGGTGAGGTGAAGTGACAGTAGGTGCCCAGAGCCAAGCCGAAATGCCCGATGTTGTGGGTCTGGTAGACGGCTCGACTCTGGGCGCGCAACACCTGCTGGGTCAAAGCCGCTTTCCCCCGCCCCTTCAGTACCAAACCGTCGATGATGTCGGCCACCTCCGCCATGGCCCGGCGCACGTCCGAAGGGGCCGCATAAATCGGGTCGAAAGCCGGCGTGGGCACGTCGAGGCCGGCCAGCAGGTCGAGCAGCCGGTCCACATTGAACGGGTCGGGCTGGTCGTGCACCCGGTAGACCGTGGGCACCCCCTCCCGCTCCAAGAACCCGGCCACCTGCTGGTTGGCCAAGATCATGTACTCCTCGATGAAACCGTGACTCTCGAGCTCCTCGGCCGGGTGAGCTCCGACCACCTGCCCGGCCGCGTCCCAGTGGAAGTCGGGCTCGGTGGACTCCACCCGCAGGCTGCCCCGCGCATACCGGTTCCGGCGCAGGCGTTGCGCCAGGGGGCGGCCCAGAGCGAGAGCACCCGCCAAAGTTTCCGAAGCCCTGAGCTTTCCCTGAAAGACGGCTTCCAGTTGATCGTAGTCCAGACGCTCGTCACTACGGATGAGGGAGCGATAGAAGCGGGCCCCCAGCACCCGCGCCTCGGGGTCGAGCTCCATCTCCACCGTGACCGTCTTGCGCTCTTCCCCGGGACGCAGCGAGCAGACCCCAGCCGACAGCACCGGGGGGAGCATGGGCTCCACCGAGGTGGGGACATAGACCGAGGTGCCCCGGCGGAGAGCCTCCCGGTCCACCTCGCTCCCTTCCGACACGTAGTACGACACGTCCGCGATGTGGACGTAGACCAGTGTGCCCCGCTCGGTCGCGCGGAACGAGAGGGCGTCGTCGAAGTCACGGGCCGTGGCCGGGTCCACGGTGAAGGTGAAGAGGTCGCGCAGATCCACCCGTTCGGGGTCAGGGCGCCGCTCGAGCCGCGCCGCGTCGGCAGCCTCGGCCAAGACGGGCGCTTCGAACCCCCGCCAACCCAGCGTGTCGAGCAGCAGCGCCTCGAGCACGTCCTCGAGCCGACCCTTGCTGCCTATGACCCGGGTGACCCGAGCCCGCCGGCCATGAGAGTGGACGAAGAGCACCAGATCGCCGGCGCGGGGCTTGACGCCCTCCCGCGCGGGCAGCAACGGCAGTCCCGGCTGGAACAGGGGGTCGATCTCCAGATGCCTCCCCCGTTTCACCACCAGGCCGGCCACGGCGCGGGGGGGACCGGGACGCTCGGGCAGCACGCCGGCATGCCGGCGACTGCGGCTGGGGCGTTTGGGGCGGGGCACGATCAGCCGCCGGTCGCCGGCGGGGCGGCTCCAGAGGGCGCCCCGCTGTCGTCCGCCACTGACACGGCAGCCGACGGTCGCGTGTCGTCGACCGCAGGCCGCAGGTCCAGCGTGACCCACTCGGCCTCGTAAAGGCGACGGACCGGCACCAGGCCCGCCGCGCCGGCCTCGGCCACGGCTTCCGCCTCCTGTTCCCCGGCCAGGATGCCGGCCGTGATCACGCGGGTGACCTCGGCCTCGAGAGCAGAGAGACGCCGCAGGAGACCCCGCACCGGCTCCAGGGTGAGGTTGGCGAGCACCGTGGCTCCGGCAGCCCATTCCCGCGGGACCTCCTCCACCCCCTGCAGCCGCACGTCGAGCGCCACGCCGTTGGCGGCGCCGTTGACCCGGGCCGCTTCCACCGCCAAGGGATCGTTGTCCAAGGCCCGCACGGGCGCGTAGCCCAGCTTGGCCGCCGCAATGGCCAGGATGCCCGAGCCCGTGCCCGCGTCGAGCAGCGGTCCGCCGGGGGGGACGTCCTGCAAGAGCGCGAGCACGCCCCGGGTGGTCGGATGCAATCCGGTGCCGAAGGCCAGCCCCGGCGTGAGGATGATCTCGTGGAGCGCCCCGCCGGGTTCGACGGGCGGCGGCGCTTCCCAGGGCGGCCGCACGTACAGTCGACCGATCCGCACCGGCCGGAAATGGACCTTCCAGCCCTCCTCCCAGCCACCCGGCACCAACACCCGCTCGATCGACACCGCTCGGGCCAGAGCGGGATCGCTAGGAAGAGCGGCCATGATCCGCTCGTCCGGCACGAAGCCGGCTCCGTGCCGGAAGGGGTAAAAGAGCAGGTGCCGCCGCTCACCCTCCCCCAACTCCTGGTAAGGCCCGAGCATGTCTATGAGAACGGCGCCCGCCACCTCCGCCCAGGAAGCCGGAACCGAGACGCGTACAGCCGGATCGGCGCCCACCGTCACCCGGTGAAGAAGCTCTTCAGACGGTGGAACACGCCCTCGGGCCGGCCGTTGTAGTGCTCCATGCCGCAGCACTCGTCGAGTTCCTGCAGGATTTCCCGCTGATGGTCGTTGAGGTTGCGGGGAATCATGACGTTCACCAGCACGTGCATGTCACCCCTGCCGCCTCCGCGCAGGTGAGGCACCCCGCGGCCCCGCAGCACCTTGACTTCGCCCGGCTGGGTCCCCGGGGCGAACTCCACCTCTTCCTCGCCGTCCAGGGTCGGGAGGGAGACCCGCGCGCCGAGGGCGGCCTGTACCATGGTGAGGTCGAGCCGGTAATAGAGGTCGTCGCCCTGCCGTTCAAAGTGAGGGTGGGGTGCCACCGAGACGTGCACATACAGGTCGCCCGGCCGGCCGCCCCGCTCGCCCGCCCCGCCTTCGCCGGACAACCGGATCCGCTGGCCGTTGGCAATGCCCGCGGGCACGTCCACCGTGAGAACCTTGCGACGCGGGGCGCGGCCCGCTCCCTGGCAGACGGGACAGGGCTCGACGACCATCTCCCCCAGACCCCGACACACCGCGCAGGTGCCGGTCTGCACGAACTGACCGAACGCGGTGCGCCGCACGGTGCGCACCCGACCGGAGCCGCCGCATTCCGGGCAGGTCCTGATGGAAGACGGGTCCTTGCTGCCCGCTCCGCCGCACTCGGGGCAGGTGTCGAGCAGGGCCACTTCCACATCTTTCTTGACGCCGAAGGCGGCCTCTTCCAGCTCTATCTCGATCTCTACGGCCAGGTCGTCCCCGGGAGCGGGGCCGCGCGGACGTCCGCCCCGGGCGCCCCCGAACAAGTCACCCCCGAAGAAGGTCTCAAAGATGTCGGCGATGTCGGTGAAACCGCCGAAGCCGCCCGCCCCCGCGGCTCCCGAGCCGCGCAGACCCGCGTGGCCGTATGCATCGTAGATCCGGCGCTTCTCCGGATCGCTCAGCACCTCGTAAGCCTCAGTGGCCTCCTTGAACTTCTCCTCGGCATCCGGGTCGTGCCCGTTGACATCGGGGTGCAGCCGGCGGGCCAGCGCCCGGTAGGCCTTCTTGATGCGCTGGGTGTCGGCATCCCGGGTGACGCCCAGGATCTCGTAGTAATCACGCTTCACTCGTACCGATCCTCCAGGAACGCGGAGAGCAGCTGAGCGGTGCCCCGCACCGTGGCGATAGCGGTCTCGTAGTCCATGCGCAAAGGACCGATGAGGCTGACCGTTCCGAGGTTCCGCTGCGGCAGCCCGTAGGGCGCTCCCACCAGGGCGAACCGGTTCAAGGAGTCGTTCTCGAGCTCGTGTCCGATGCGCACGACCACTTTGGCCCCGGAGAGCAGGGAGCGCAGGGCGCGGAGAAGCAGAAGGCGCTCCTCCAGGAGGCGCAGAAGCTCACGGAACTCCGCGATGTCCTCCATGCGGGTGTCGGAGAGGAGTCCGGCGGCACCGCCTACGTACAGCGCCTGCTCGGACTGCTCGTCGAGCAGCTTCTCGAACGCAGGCGCCAAGGACTCCAGGAACGCGGCCTCGCGGCCGGAGAGATCGGGGTTGAACAGCGCATTGCGAACGGAGCGCTCAGTGAGAATCCGACCCCCGATCAGCTCGTTCAGGTACGTGCGCC
>JAMDDA010000201.1:0-317 GCA_023488925.1 Actinomycetota bacterium | reverse complement strand
GCGCGCCCATTCCACCATACCCGGGTCGACGGCCGTGGGGTAATCGATGACCCTCTTGGTGACCCGACCGGTCGACACGATGAACACCACCATGACCAGATTTGGCTGGAGGAGCAGCAACTCCACGTGACGCACCCGCGCACCGCTCACCCGGGGCGCGACCACGAGGGCAAGCAGGTTGGTGGCCTGGGCCATGGCTTCGCTCGTCTGCTGCAGCGCCTCGTCGACCTCGTGGGCGAGCATCTCCAAGGCAAGCGGCGCTTGGGCTGTCTCCCGCAGCGACGTCTTCTGGATGAGCCGGTCGACGACGTCGCGGA
>JAMDDA010000144.1 GCA_023488925.1 Actinomycetota bacterium | reverse complement strand
GAGGGCCCCGCGACCGCCGACCACCCAGGTGCCGTCCAGCTGGAGATGCCCATCGCGTATGCGCAGGGGGCTTGCCCGGACTGCGGCAGCGCCATCGAGCACGAAGGCGGGTGCATGGTGTGTCGGGCCTGTGGCTACTCGAAGTGCTCGTAGAAGGGTGGTTTGGATCGTCGCCGTCGACCGGCCGGGTGTGAGGCTCGGCCCCGGCGGCTCGGCCCCGGCGGCCCGGTTTCGGTGGTCCGGTTTCGGCTGCCTGACCGCGGGGGCGCGATCTCGGCGGCCCGGCGTCGGAGGCCTGACCGCGCCCGCCGCCCGGCGCCGGTGGCGCGCTCATGGGTGTCGGCGCCGGCTACGCCGCGGGCGGCGCCAGCTTGGCCATTTGGCATATTCCGATCGCCGAGGAATCGCCGAATGGATAACGCCTTTCGTACAGACCGCCGTATAATGCTGTATGACAGTGTCAACAGCGGGTGTGCTGGAGGGACGTGGCGGTCACGGTCGAGCAGATCCTCAAGCTGGGAGCCCTCTCCCAGGCCCGGGTGCTCGCCGGCGTGCGGGGGTTGGATCGGGTGGTCACTTCGGTGACAGTGGGCGAGGTTCCCGACATCGCCGAGTGGCTCTCGGGGGGCGAGATCGTCCTTTCGACGATGTTCGCTCTCACCAACGACACCGATCGGCAACGGGACTTCTGCCGGCGGATCATGGTCGCCGGAGCCTCGGCCCTCTTCGTCAAGCCCAAGCGCTTCGTGGGCTCGTTCCCCCTGGACATTCTGGAGATCGCCGAGAAGCGCAACTTCCCCATCGTGGAGGTGCCCCAAGAGATTCGCTGGACCCGGATCATGCAGGAGGCCATGGAGGTGCTGATCAACCGCCAGGCGTCCCTCCTGGAGAAGTCACAGGAGATTCACCGCGACCTCCTGGACGTGGTGATCAGCGGGGGCGGCTGGAACGAGGTGGCCAGCTCGGCGGCGCGGCTCATCGACAAGCCGGTGTTGGTTCTGGATGTGTCCTTGGAGCCGCTGGGAGTCTCGTCGGATTTTCCCTGGCCCGGGGGAGAAATCCACCGGCTGCTCGACCGCCCGTCGGTGCGGGCCCAATTCGAGGGGTTGGCGCGCTTCCCCAACAAGCTGCTGCATCTGGTGGAAGAGGGGGTGCCGCCGCTTTTTGCGGTGCCCATTGTCGTGAGCCACGCCTGTCTGGGCTACGTGTGCACGATCACCGAACGGCACGAGCTGGAGGAGATCGAGCGGGTGGCCCTGGAGCACGCGGCCACCGTGGCCGCCGTCGAGATGGCACGCGAACAGGTGCGTTTCGAGACCGAGGTGCGGTTGAAGGGCGATTTCGTGGACGACCTCATCGGCGGCCGATTCAGCAGCGAGGATTCCCTCCTGCGGCGGGCGAGCTTCCTTGGCTGTGACTTGAGTCGGGGAGCTACGGTGGTGGTGGCCGACGTGGACGAGTTCGAGCGGACCATGGCCGCCCGCAGGCTGAACGAGAACGAGGTGCAGCGCCTCAAGGCCCGCTTCTTCAACCGCTGCACCCGGCTGGTGACCGAGGTCGAGCCGTCGTCGCTGGTGAGCCTGAAGTCCGACCGGGTGATCATTTTCCTCTCCGGTCCGTCGGCTCAGGACGCCCGCGCCCTCGAAAAGCTCACCTCCCGGCTCCAGGCGTTGGGGAAGGAGGTCTCCGATCTCTCTGTGTCGGTGGGTGTGAGCCGGTTCACGTCGGAGCTCTCCGGGTTGCGCAAGGCCTTCGAGGAGGCCTTGGCGGCGCTCAAGGTCGGCCGCAAGCTACAAGGTCAGGGCAGCGTGATGCACTTCGACAGCGTGGGCTCCTACAAGCTCCTGTTGAGCATCTGGGAGCACGATCCGGAAGAACTGCGCAGTCTCTACCAGGAGACCATCGACCCGGTGGACCGGTACGACAAGCAGAACGACAGCCAGCTGGTGCACACCCTCATCACGTACCTCGCGAACGACGAGAACCTCTCCAAGACGGCGCAGGATCTCTACGCCCACCGGCACACCGTGCGGTATCGGCTGCAGAAGATCGCGGACATCACCGGCCTCTCCGTCTTCCGGAGCGAGGATAAGGAGCGGCTGAGCCTGGGTCTCAAGGCCCGCAGCCTGCTGGGCAACTAGCGGGTTGCCGAAGAACCCGGTCTCACACCGCGTCCCGCCGAGGGTCGGAACGCGGGTTTCTTCGCCTCTGCACGGGATCGTCGTGGTCCTGTTCGACAGCCTGCTGGCGCCGCGGGGATCTCTCCCCCACAGTTTCCCGCAACCGCGGCGCGGGGTACCAGCAGAGTGCATGCATGTGGACGAGAGCGAGAGGGAGGGCGCCGATGCTGATCATTTCGGATAACCTCAATATGGCGCGCGGGCACGTGGCCCGGGCAATCACCGCGCGTGACGCGGGGAGCATCCGTGAGTTGGCCCACAAGATCACCGCGGCGGGCGCCGACGTCATCGACGTGAACATAGGGCTCGTGACCCAGGCCGCGGAAGACACCATGATCTGGCTGGTCGACCAGATTCAAGCCGTGAGCGACCGGCAGCTCAGCCTCGACGGCCACTCGGTCGATGCACTGATCGCGGGGGCCGAGAGGGCCGTCAAGAAGCCCATACTGAACGCCTACTTCGTGCAGTCCGCTCATCCTGACGGTATGGCCCGGCTTTATGATTACGCCGCAAGCAAGGGGCTCGAGATCATCCTGCCCGCCCTCGGCGACGGCGGCCCGCCCCTCGACCCGGACAGGCGGGCCGGCAAGGCGCAAGAGCTGGTGGAAGCGGCCATGGGCGCCGGCGTTCCCGCGGAAAACATTTTCGTCGATCCGGTCGTTGTGCATCTCGCGGGCGGCTACGCCCAGGACCATGCCGCCGCGGTGCTCGAGACCATGAAGCTCTTGGGCACGATGTTCGATCCCCCGGTCAAGACAGTGGCCGGCGTCGAATACCTGGGGCAAGGCACACCGGCGGAACTCCGCTCCGCGGTGAGCCGCGTGTACCTGGCCATGCTCGGGGCTCTCGGGCTGAACGCGGCCATGGTAGACGTGCTCGACAGTGCCACCATGCGCGACATCCGTCTCATCAAGGGGCTGCGCAACGAGTCCCTCTACTCCGTGTCCGACGCGGAGATCAAGTGACCGCGACGGGTTGCCCCTGCGGGGGCGGGCCTGCTCCCCGGGTGGTTCGGGCAAGGGGAGGAGCCCCCGGGCCGACAGGCCCGGGGGCTCCTCGGGGTGGGAGGTTCTGCGAACGAGCCGGAGTCAGACCTTGGCGGCCTGTTTGGCTCGGTAGTCCTCGATAGCGGCGTGCAGTCCGTCCGCCGCCAGGTTGGAGCAGTGCATCTTGTTCGGGGGCAACCCACCCAGAGATTCGGCCACGCTCTTGTTGCTGATCTGCATGGCTTCGTCGAGGGTCTTGCCTTTGGCCATCTCGGTGACCATGCTCGAGGTGGCCACGGCCGCGCCGCACCCCAGCGTCTGGAACTTCACGTCGGCCAACCTGTCGTCTTCCACCTTGATGGTGATACGCATCATGTCGCCGCAGGTTGGGTTCCCGACCTCGCCGACGCCGTCGGCATCCTCGATGACCCCCATGTTGCGCGGGTTGCGGAAGTGCTCCATCACTTGCTCTGAATACACGTCGTCCTCCTTCCCGCCCTACAGCGGGAGCTCTGGCCGCGGGCGCGACTGCCTGGCGCCCAGCGGACCTGCCGTGTCCCTGTTGTACCCCGTGCAGCGCCTCGCATACACCACTCAGCGGTTGTACACCGACCACTCAGCGGTTGTACACCGGTGACATCTCGCGCAGGCGCGCCACGATGCCGGGGAAGGTGTCGATGACATAGTCGATGTCTTGCTCGGTGTTGGCTCGGCCGAGCGTTATGCGGAGCGAGCCGTGCGCATGCTCGGCCGGGATGCCCATGGCCAGCAGGACGTGGCTGGGCTCGAGCGACCCGGTGGTGCAGGCCGACCCGGAGGAGACGCCCACCCGGTTCATGTCGAGACACAGGATCATGGCTTCGCCTTCGATCCCTTCGACCCGGAAGTTGAGCGCGTTCGGGAGTCGCTTGGTGGGGTGGCCGTTCAAATAGATGTGGGGTATGCGCTCCTGGAGGCCCCGCCACAGCCGATCACGCAGGGCGGTCTCCCGGGCGGCTTCGGCCTCCATCTGATCCGCGGCTATCTGCAGCGCTTTCGCCAGGCCCACGATGCCCGGCACGTTCAGGGTCCCGGCGCGCCGCCGCCGCTCCTGGCTGCCGCCGTGGAGGAGAGGTGTAACCCGCACGCGCTTGCTCAAATACATGGCCCCCACTCCCTTGGGGCCGTAGAACTTGTGCGCACTCAACGAGAGCATGTCGACGTTGAGTTCCTTGACGTTCACCGGGATCTTGCCGACGCTTTGTACGGCGTCGGTGTGAAAGAGAACGCCGGCTTCGCGGGCTATGGCCCCGATCTCGGCGATGGGTTCGATGGTGCCCACCTCGTTGTTGGCGTGCATGATCGAGATGAGGATGGTGTCCGGGCGGATCGCCTTGCGTACGCTTTCGGGGTCGATCAAGCCGTGCGCGTCCACCGGAACCCGGGTGACTTCGTAGCCGCGTTTCTCCAGGTACTCCATGGGTTCCAGCACGGCGTGGTGCTCGATGGTACTGGTGATGAGATGGCGCCCCTTGTTCCGGTGGGCGTCGGCCACGCCCTTGATGGCCCAGTTGTTCGACTCGGTACCCCCACTGGTGAAGTAGATCTCGGCGTCTTCGGCCCCGAGGACGGCGGCCACGCCGGCGCGGGCTTCCTCGACCGCCTGGGAGGCCAGGAGGCCGAGACTGTAGAGCGTTGCGGGGTTTCCGTATTGCTGGGCGAACCACGGCTCCATGGCCTTGATGACCTCCGGATCGGTGGGCGTGGTCGCCGCGTGGTCCATATAGATGACGTTTTCCATCCGAGGCCTTTCACGCGAGTCTGGACTGTTTCATAGTAGCACTTGGCTGCCTCGCTCCCGGGGGCGGGACCTGCGTGGCAGGCCGGGCCCGGTGCTCTCCCCACTAGTTTTCCATTATCCCGATGGTGTAGGCGAAGACGAGTTGCCCGGGGGCGCGTCCATGTGGTACCGTGCCGCAGAACCGGCCGCACCACGGGTGGCGCGGCCCGCTACCTCGAGGGGGATTCCAGGGTGAGGCGACTGCCGCTGATTGCCGGCGTTGTGCTTGTCGTCATCGGCGTTCTGACCGTCGTGGGCTTCGACTACACTTCGAAGCCCTCGTTCTGCTCCTCCTGCCACGCGATCGCCCCCTACGCCAAGGCCTGGGAGACCTCCAGCCACAAGGAGGCGGGGGTCACATGCATCGATTGCCACTTCGAGCCCGGGGCGGTCGGGTACCTCAAGGGTAAGGTCTATTCCCTGATCAAGCTCACGCAGTGGGCAGTGGGCGAAACCGATCGCAAGCCCGAAGCCGCGAAGACCATCGTGGCAGGCGCCTGCCGTGAATGTCACGCGGACGTCAAGGCCACCTTCATCCCTCACGCGTTCCACACCGAGGTCGCCAACCTGCAGTGCACCGAATGTCACAGTGCAATCGTGCACGGCGCGGCCCTCGTGGGGGAGGAGAAGCCCCAGGCGGCGGCCGACCCGGCTTTTTGCAGCAAGTGCCACACGGGTGACATCGCCCCCATTCTCTTCGGGCCCATCGAGCCGGTCGGCCGGGTGCACCCGGGTGCGCCCAAGATCGACGTGAACGTGTGGCGCAACATTCATTGGCGCATGGCCGACGCGCCGGCGGTCATCGACGGCAAGCCCTACGACAAGATCGAGAAGGATACCTGCCTGGCCTGCCACAAAGAGCCGACGGTCGCCAAGGCCTGCAAGGGCTGCCACTTCGCCCGGGTGCCCGTGTTCCGCGTCTCCACGGCCGCCGAGAAGGCAAGCGGATTGCCGCTGGCCATCGCCGCCCTCATGTTCGTACTGCTGATGCTCACGGTCTTCCTCAAGTCCAAGAACAAGGCCGCCCTCTTCTCGTCCCGCCTCATGCAGGCCGTGGTCGGCCTCGTGGCCCTCTCCGACCTGGTCGTCGTCTATTTGATCGTGCGGGACACCCTCGTGAAGGAGACAGGTTCGGTGGAGATCGGGCCGACCACCGTGTGGATCACGTACCTCCTGGTGAGTATCGCCATCGTGCTCCTGGTGTTGTACGAGTCGGTCATCAAGCCGGGGCACGAGCGGCTGGTGTTGCTTCCGCCGACCGACGAGGAGGAGATCTACGTGCCGGATCACAACGTCTGGCTGAAACAACCCGAGGCCAGCACCTTCGTGGAGGGTGACGAGCCGGACCCCCTGTATCGCTACGGCGCCCGCCCCTCCCCCCCGGAGGACCAGCATGACTGACGGCCCGGCCCGCGTGGCCTCTGCCCCCCCCGCGGCGGAGGAGGGCGCCCTCTCCCGGCGCTCCTTCCTCACCTATCTGCTCGCCCT
>JAMDDA010000062.1 GCA_023488925.1 Actinomycetota bacterium | reverse complement strand
GGAAGCAGACAAACAACGAGGAGGCGGAATGTCCACCAAGTCGGATTTCTTCACCGCCCGCAGCTTCGCGGTGGTGGGCGACACGAGCACCCGCAAGTTCCCGGCCCTCACCCGCCGGTATCTGGAGGAGCAAGGCAAGACGGTCTACGCCGTCGACCTGGCCGGTGGGCAGGCCGGTTTCCTCTCTTCCCTGGAGGAGGTGCCGGCCGATACGGAGGCCGCCATCGTGGAGGTGGCCAAGGAGCGCACTGCCGCTGTGGTACAGGCGGTGCTCGACCGGGGAATCAGCCGTATCTGGATCCACCAGGCGACCGACACCCCCGAGGCCTTGGAGCTCTGTCGCACCCAGGGAGCCGAGGTGCACACCGGCGGCTGCGCGGTCATGTACAACGCGCCCACCGCGAGTCCGCACGGCCTCCACCGGGGCATCTGGAAACTCATCGGCCGCTACTGAGAGTCGCCCGATCACCGCCGGCACCGGCGAACGAGGCCCGCTCTAACCGCCCCCCCGGCCGGTCACCTCGGCGCGGAGCCGGGCGGCCACTTCCCGGGGATCACGGGTGAGCACGGTCAGGCCGGTGGCCACCTCGAAGCCCGCCCGGACGTTGACGCCCGACCGGGGCACCACCTCGGCGTGCAGGTGACCCACCTCGGGGCCCAGGCGCACGGCCACGTTGTAGGCGGGCAGCCCGCCCAGGGCCCGGTCCAGACAGGAAGCAGCCACCAGCAGGGCCCGGCTCAAGTCTTCAGACAGGAGATCAGCGAGGGTGGTCGTCTCGGCGTAGGGTGCCACCACCAGGGTCAGGTCCCGGTCGGGAGCCGGATGCACGGCCACCGCCACCGAGCCGGCGTCGGCCACCCGTAGTCCGGGGTCGGCCAGGAGAGCGCACACCGGGCAACCCGCGGTGACCCGGCGCCGGGCGATCTCCGCGTAGAGAGGCGGAGCGTCCTCCGGCCCCAGCACCACCACCTGGCTGTGGAAGCACCCGAGACTCTGGCCTGAGGCCCGATCTTTGCCCCCATTGATGAGAGGCACGGCCACCAGGCTGCGGGCGGCGGCCCAGGCCTCCAGCAGGACCCAGGAACGGACCACCGCCGCCAACGCCTCCGGCGGCAGCGTGGGCCCCGCCTCCCGGCCTGTCCGGCGGACCGGCGCCAGGTCGGCCTCGTGCAGGGCGGGCGGTACCGAAACCACGAAGGCGTTGGCCGCGCTCTCGGCCGAGACGACCGCCGGCGTCAGGTTCAGGAACACCCGGGCCAGCCACGGCTCAGCCGGGTGCACCAGGGGCACCGGCCGTCCTGTTGCGTCCACCCGCCGCCTGCCGGCCAGGGCCGCGATCACCGCCCAGGGGTCACCCTCCCCGCGGGCGCGCATGGCCCGGGCGATCGCGAGAGACTCGGCTTCGTCCTCCACCGCCAGGACGGGTTGGCCGCGCCGGTCGCGAACGTAGAAGAGAGTGGGGGGTGTTCGTCCCGCGCAGTAGGGGCAGGCGCCGGGCTCGGCCCGGGTCCGACTCCCCCGAGCGGGGTTGAGCAGCACCCCTGCCCCGGAGAAAGGATTGTGGAGCCTGCGGTGGGGAACGCCGCGCACCTGGAAGGGCAGCTCGAGACAGGCGCCGATGCGCGCATCGAGGGCGCCCACGAGAGCACCCGTCACCGTCATCGCGGCCTCGTTGCCGTGCGGAGGCGAGAAAGAAAGCTCACTTTGATTTTTAAAAGCTTTCGCTCTTGTTTATCTTCATGCGTGGGTCATTTGCATAATGGTTGTTTATAGTCTAGCATAGACAATACATGTTCGATAGCAGCAGAAGAGTCACCCACGGAGAGTCGCCGTGAACACCACCCCCCCGGAGCCCGCCCCCATCACTCCGTTCGCCGTGAGAGATTGTGCGCTCCTCACGCTCTCCACCGGCGTCGGGGCCGAAAACCTGAAGGAGTTCCACGAGGGGCTGCAGCGTGTCCCGGAGAGCAGCATCTACCACCATTTCTGGGGACGGCTGCTGCGTCCTCAATTCGACGAGCCCGAGTACAGCAACGACTTCGCCTCGTGGGCCTACCACCACCTGCGTGAAAAGGCCCTGGCCGAGCGCCTGAGCACAGTCGATCCCACCGAGTTCGACACGCTCGAGACCCTACGCCAGGAATTGCTGGAAGTGGTGGAGCAGGCCCTCGACGAGAACCCCGTGGTCCCCTGGTTGCGGGCGGAACAACCCTTCGCTTTCGTCCGCTCCCAGATCATCGTGTTCGACTCCGGCCAACGTTTCGCCACCCCCCGGGAGATGGCGGAGAGCATGGCTCGGCTGCCCTTGGGGGCCGTCTACTACCACTTCATCGACGCGCGGCGGCGCACGGAGAACCGGCGGGACGATCTCAGCGTGTGGGTGGATTCCTGGGGCCCGGACTACACCTCGTTGTGCGATGCCCTCCGCAGCCTGGACCCCTACTTCTCCTCGCTCAAAGAGATCCGGCGCATGCTGGCGTCCACCTTCGCCCGCTTTTTCGACCTGCCCGGCGAGAGCGAGGACCTCGAGGGCGCGCCTCCCGGCGCAGTCTTCGGCCCGAGAAGACGGCGGCGCGCATGACCCCGGGCATCCTCGAGAGCTACGCCGCGGTCGCCGGGGAGGACGTCGTGGACCACCTGCGGCAGCTGGCCGCCCCCCTGGCCGGGACGCGCGTCGTCCACGTGAGCTCCACCCGCGAGGGCGGCGGCGTGGCGGAAATCCTGCGCAAGCTCATCCCGCTCACGCGGGCCCTGGGTCTTGAGGCAAGCTGGGAGGTCATCGCCGGCACGCCCGACTTCTACCGCTTCACGAAGAGCCTGCACAACGGGCTGCAGGGCAAAGGCGTACCCCTTCCCCAGAACCTGCTGCGCGAATACGAGAATGTGAACGCCGAGAACGCCGAGACCCTGCGCGGGGCCTTGAACGACGCCGACTTCGTGTTCGTGCACGATCCGCAGCCGGCGGCGCTGCTCAGCCACTTCCCCGACCGCAAAGGGCGCTGGATCTGGCGCTGTCACATCGACGTCCAGCGGCCGCATCGGCCCACGTGGCGTTACCTGCGGCAGTGGGTCGCCCTCTACGACGCCAGCATCTTCTCGCTGCCGGAATTCGTGCAACCCCTACCCCACCCGCAGTTCCTGGTGCCGCCGAGCATCGACCCCCTGAGCGAGAAGAACATCGAGCTTTCCCCCGAAGAGGTGGCCGATGTCCGCACGCGGTTCGGGCTGAACCCGGAGCTGCCCCTGGTGGTGCAGGTGTCCCGCTTCGACCGGTTCAAAGATCCGCTGGGTGTCATCGCCGCGTACCGGTTGGTGAAGCGCCACACACGCCTACAGCTGGTGCTGGCTGGGGGGGGTGCCACCGATGACCCCGAGGGCGACGCCGTTCTCACCGAGGTGCGGGACGCGGCTCAAGACGACCCCGACATACACGTGCTGCTGCTGCCCCCCGACGCTCACCGCACGGTGAACGCCCTGCAGCGAGCAGCCGACATCGTCTTGCAGAAATCGCTGCGCGAGGGCTTCGGTCTGACCGTGGCCGAGGCCATGTGGAAGGGCAAGCCGGTCATCGGCGGTGACACCGGGGGAATCCGCCTGCAGGTGATTCAACACTATACCGGGTTCCTGGTCCGTACCCCCGAAGGAGCCGCCCTGCGCATGCGCTACCTGCTCCACCGGCGGGACGTGCTGGAGAGCATGGGCGAACGAGCCCGGCGGTTCGTGTGGGAGAACTTCTTGATCACCCGCCACCTGCGCGAGTACCTGGCGATCATGCTGGGCCTGCGGGCCGGACAGACCGAATGGATCGAGGTCGGATGGTGAGCGAACCAACCACCAGCACCGCCGGAGACACACGCGCCGCGGAGCCCGCCGGGCAAGGCCAGTCGCCCACCCGGGCGCTCCGCTTCGTGGCCGTCTCCAATCGACTGCCCGTTGTGGTCGAGCAGTCCGCAGAGGGGTGGACGACGCGGCCGGCCGGCGGCGGCCTGGTGACCGCCCTGGCTCCCGTACTGCGGAACCGGGGAGGCCTGTGGGTGGGCTGGCCGGGGGTCACCGAGGACGTGGATCTGCACGCCCTCCTCGACCGGGCTTCTCGGGAGGCCGGCTACCGGCTGCACCCGGTGCGGTTGACGGCCGAGGAGGCCCGCCTCTTCTACCTGGGAATCTCCAACGAGGCCCTCTGGCCTCTGTTCCACGACCTCTTCACGCGGGCCCGTTTCTCCCCCGAGGCCTGGCGGGCCTACCTGGAGGTGAACCGCAAGTTCGCCCGGGTGGTGGCCCGGCGGGGGCGCTCGGCCGACTACATCTGGGTGCACGACTACCATCTCATGACCATGGCCCGCGAGCTCCGCGCTCTGGGCGTGGAGCAGCGCATGGGCTTCTTCCTGCACATCCCCTTCCCCGCCCCCGACATCTTCCTCAAGCTGCCCTGGCGGGCGCAGATCCTGCACGCCCTGCTCGACTACGATCTGATCGGCTTCCAGACGGCCCGCGATCGGCGCAACTTCCTCGACTGCGCCCGACTGGTTCTGCCCGACGCGCGGGCCCGCGGCAAGGGTGCCGTGGTGAGTCTCAACCACGGCGGTCGGACCGTGCGGGTGGGCACTTTTCCCATCAGCATAGATTTCGACGAGTTCGCCCACCAGTCTTCCGCCCCGGCCGTGGTCGAGGCGACCCGCCGCCTGCGGGAAGAGTTGGGCGGCCGCACCATCCTGCTCGGGGTCGATCGGTTGGATTACACGAAGGGCATCCCCGAGCGGCTGGAGGGATACCGCCTGGCGCTCACCCGCTATGCCGAGTTGCGGGGCGAAGTCACCTATGTGCAGGTGGCGGTGCCCAGCCGCCGGGACGTGCCCGAGTACCAGGTGCTCCGCGCCGAGGTGGACCGCCTGATCGGCGAGATCAACGGGGAGTTCGCTCAGATCGACTGGGTGCCCATCCACTACTTCTTCCGCAGCCTTCCCCGCGAAGAGCTCCTGGGCTACTACCGGGCGGCGGACATCGCCCTGGTGACCCCTCTGAAGGACGGCATGAATCTGGTGGCCAAGGAATACTGCGCCGCCCACGTGGAAAACGACGGGGTTCTCGTGCTGAGCGAGTTCGCCGGAGCGGCCGCGCAGCTGCACCGCTGGGCCGTCATGGTGAATCCCCACGACGTGGAGGGCACCGCCGAGGCCATCCATACCGCCTACCACATGGCCCCCGCCGATCGGCAGCGACGGATGCGGCGCCTGCGCGACTCCATCCGCCGCAACAACATCTACCGCTGGGTCGACGACTTCCTGGAGGCGGCCGTGGCCAAGCGGCTCAACGACTTCCCCTACCAGGAGGACTACGTTCCGCCGCTCGACCCGGGCGAGGGCTTCTAGCGGCCCCCGCCCCGAGCGCCGGGGGGCTCACAGACAGGGACGGCGCCTCCGGGGACCCCGGGCGCCCAGTGCTGTGGCCCGCGCCGGTGCCACAGGCGTCCCGGCGGTCTCAACGCCCCGCTCCCCCGGCGGCCCCAGGCCCCTCCCCCGCCCCGGGACCCCGACTCGCCCCGGGACCCCGACTCGCCCCGGGACCTCGGCCTCTACTCCGGGTCGCCGTAGACGGTGAAGTGCCAGCCCTTCCGGACGTCACCGGTGAGATCGGCCATTACGTGCTTGACCGTGGTGTACTCCTCGAAACTATACTTGGAGAGATCCTTGCCGAAGCCCGACTTCTTCACGCCGCCGTGGGGCATCTCGGAGGCCAGGGGCAGGTGGTCGTTGATCCACACCTCGCCGAACTGCAGCGCTTTCGCGACCCGGAGCGCCCGAAAGACGTTGGTGGTCCAGACCGAGGAGGCCAGCCCGTATTCCACGCCGTTGGCCTGCGCGACGATCTCCTCCTCGCTGTCGAAGCTCATGACGACCACCACGGGGCCGAAGATCTCCTTCTGCACCACTTCGTCTTCGTGCTCGGCTCCGGCCAGGATGGTCGGCGCAAAGAAGTAGCCGGGGCCGGCGACGGCCCCGCCGCCCAGCACGACCTCGATACCCGCCGCCCGGGCCCGCTCCACGAAGCCCCGCACCCGCTCCCGCTGGGCCGCCGAGATCAGGGGGCCCATATCCGTGGTCTCCGCCGTCGGGTCGCCCACCCGGATCGCCCGGGCCGCTTCGACGAATCTCTCGAGGAATTCGCCGTAGCGCGGGCGTTGCACGTACACGCGGGTGGCGGCGGTACAGTCCTGGCCGGTATTGACGAACCCACCGACGACCGCGCCCTGCACGGCGGCCTCCAGGTCGGCGTCGGCGAAGACGATGAAGGGCGCCTTGCCTCCCAGCTCCAGGTGCAGGCGCTTCAAACTCGGCGCCGCCTGCGCCATGACCTGGGCCCCGGTGGCCGTGTCCCCTGTGAGCGAGATCATGACGATGCCGGGGTGGGTGGTCAGGGCCGCGCCCACCACCGGCCCGGGACCGGTGACCACGTTCAGCACCCCGGCGGGGAAGCCCACCTCGAGGGCCACCCGGGCGATTTCGATGGAGGTGAGGGGCGTGTT
>JAMDDA010000200.1 GCA_023488925.1 Actinomycetota bacterium | reverse complement strand
GGAGGTCGTCTATGGACCACACCCCCGCGCCGTGCTCGTAATGGCGTTTCTCGCCGTCCTTGTCACGATCACCTTCATCGACATGGACCACCAGATCATTCCCGATCGCATCGTGTTGCCGGCCGCGGGGGTTGGTCTTGTCGCGGCGAGCGCCTTGGAGCCGGGCCGGTGGTGGGTGTATGTGGTGTCGTCCCTGGGTGCGGCCGGCTTCCTCCTGGCCATTGGTTTGCTCTGGGCGGGGGGGATGGGGTTCGGCGACGTCAAGATGGCTCTGATGATGGGCGCGGTTCTGGGCTCGGCGGTGATCGTGGCCATGTTCGTCTCCTTTCTCGTGGGAGGACTGACCGGGGTAGCGCTGGTTCTCGCCGGGCGGAAGGGCCGGCGGGACAAGGTGCCCTTCGGCCCGTTTCTGGCCGTGGGGTCGGCGGTGGCCGCGCTGTGGGGTCCGGCGATCCTCGACGCTTACCTGAGGCTGTTGTGAGCGCTGAGCCCGCACTCTGGAGGGCAGATGGAGGGTTGCCGGGACAAAAGGGCCGGGCGGCGCTTCTGAGAGTCCGTGCGTATCGCGGGCGAGCGACTGCCGTTAGACTGCATGGCACCCGGCGGATTGGTGCGGCGGTTTGACAGCCCAGGAGCCAGTCGATAGATTAAGCGACCGCTCTGCGCCGCGGCTGCACGAGAAAAAGGCGTAGGGCGTTGGAGGAACGGGTGGTGCACGTGTCGAATATCTCTGCTGCTGAGGTAGAGGGTTACCGGGCTGACCCGGAACCAGGACTCAAGGTTTGACGATATGGCCTTGTTCGGAGGAAAACAGAGCGTCATCGGTCTCGACATCGGCAAGTCGAGCATCGTGGGCGTGCAACTGGTGGGTCGGCCGCCCAGCGTGGCCATCAAAGCGTTTCACGAGCAGCCGCTGCCCGAGGGGGTGGTCTTCGAGGGAGAGGTCATCGACGTCGAAAGCCTGGCCGCGGAACTCAAGAAGTTCATGCGGAGTTCCAACATGAAGGGCGGCCTGGTTCACCTGGGGGTGGGCAACCAGAAGGTGATTGTTCGGCACATCGAGGTCCCGGAAATGGGGGAGGAGGAGCTGCGTGGAGCGATCGAGTTTCAGGCGCAGGATTATATCCCCATCCCGGTGGACGAAGCCGTGCTTGACTTCCAGGTCGTAGCCCGCTACACCGACGAAGATGGTATAGCCAAACAGCAGGTGTTGTTGGTTGCCGCCCAGAAAGAGATGGTGCAGAGATTCCTCGACGCCGCGAAGAAGGCGGGCGTGAAAGTGGCGGGCATCGATGTGTCGGCGTTCGCGCTGGTTCGCGCCTTGTCTACACCGGTGTCGTTCGTGGACCAAGGCGCTGAGGCGGGGCAGACTCTTGGAGTGGTAAACATCTCGTCTTCGGTCTCCACCCTGGTCGTGGCCCGGGACGGCGTCCCGAAGTTCACGCGTATCATCAACTTCGCGCACGACAATCTCGTGGGATTGCTCGTGGAAAAACAGGGCGTTCCCCCGGAGGACGCAGAGGTGCTCTGTCAACGTATCGGCCTTCCGGGGCCTTTGCCTGCCGATAGTGAGACGTACAATCCCGTGACCATCCAGGAGGTTCACGAAAGTCTCGCCGGGGCGGCCGAGGAGCTTGCCGACGAGCTCCGACGCTCCCTCGACTACTATCAGACGCAGGACTACGCGGCCTACGTGGACGAGCTCGTGCTGACCGGACGTGGCGCGCTGGTGCGAAACCTCGATGCATTCCTGTCCGAATACCTCAATATGCAGGTGGTTCTCGGCAACCCGTTGTTGAAGATCGCCGAGAACCGTACCGGCATTCCTGACGAAGTGCTGGCCGCCGTGGCCCCGAGACTGGCGGTAGCGGTGGGACTCGCCCTGGACGAGGTGGACTAGTGGTCCGACGTATCAATCTGATTCCCGTCGGCGAGCGGCGCAGGACGAAAACCGACTTCGGCTACCTGGGCCTGGTGGTGGTGGTACTCGTGGTGATAGGCGGGATGGCGGCGAGCTATCTCTACTTCAGCGGTCGGCTCGCCGACCTGGAGCAGCAGCTGGCCGACCTCCAAGCCCAAAACCAGCAAATCCAGACCCAGCTGGCAGCGCTCTCGCAGTTCGATGCCCTGCAACAGCAACGCATCGCGACCGAACAGATCGTCCAGAAGATCTACGCCGGGCGCACCCTGCTCTCCGAGATCATGGGAGATTTGAGCCTGGTGGTGCCTGAGAACGTGTGGTTCACCGCGCTCAGCATTCAGGCGCCGGACATACCCGTCGAGCAGACCGATGCGAAAGCCCCGACCGCAACCCCGCCCGCGCCCGGGAAGATCACCATTACCGCCAGGACGTACGGTTTCGAGGACGTCGCGCGCTTCCTGGTACGCATGGGGCAGATCCCCGGTGTGAGTGACATCCTACTGAGCCGGGCGGGAAAAGCCTCCGGCACGTTCGCTCCGGGCAAGAACGTGAAGGAGTTCAGCGTGGACGCGACGGTAAAGAACATCCAACCGCCGGACACGCCGCTGCCCCTCAGCTTGGTGGAGGTGGACGGGCGATGACCCGCCGCAACGTCTTCATCCTCGCCGGGCTGGGGCTCGTTGTCATCCTCGCGGCGTACTGGTTCCTGCTCCTGAGCCCTCTGCGCGGAAAGATCGCCGACACGAATGGCCAGATCGCCAGCGAGCAAACCAAGCTGGCCCAGAATCAAGCGCGACTGGCGCAAATGGAGCAGACCCGGGCCGAGGGGAAGCAGAACCAGGGCCGGCTGATCGAGCTCAGCAAAATGGTGCCGCAGACGCCGGAGTTGCCCAGCCTGCTCCTGCAGATCCAGGATCTGGCGACCGAGGCGGGTATCGACTTCCTGACCATCACTCCGGAGCAGCCCACTGATCTCGGCAGCTTCTTGGTGATCAACCTCACCCTGGAGATGGAGGGGCGATACTTCGACGTGAACGACTTTCTTTACCGGGCGGAGCAGATGGCAGCCGGTCCGGGCCGCATTCTCGCCCCCAAGCAGGTCGAGCTGAGTCTGGCCGGTACACCGGAGAGCACGGCTTCGCCCAAGCTGAAGGTCAACATCACCTTGCAGGCCTTCCAGCGGAAGGCAGCGGCTCCGGCCCCCACGAACTAGGCGGGTAGGACGGTGAACATGCCACAGACGAGAACGATCATCACCGGTCTCTTGCTCGCCCTGGCTTTCGCGCTCCTTGTCGGCGGATGTGTATCGGGCGGCGGGAATAAGCCGACCGTGACCACCGGTTCAGTTCCACCCGCTACGGAGGCTCCCACCACGGGCAGTACGGCCCCCGTGGTTCTGGACGAGCTCTCCACTTTCAAGAGTAAGGACCCCTTCAAGCAGCAGGCCCTGCCGCCGGCCTCCACCTCGACCACGGGCACGGGGGGATCGTCCACCACCACGACGACCGGAAGCGGTAGTACCACCACCACAACCGGCGGCGGATCCACCACCACGAGCGCGCCGAGCGGGGTGAATACGGCGCTGCACAGCTTGAAAGTGCTGGCGATCGACGTCATCAACGGCACGCCGGTCGTGACATTCGAGGTCGACGACACCGTGTACGAGGACAAGAAGGAGGGCGATGTAGTCAACACCTCGTGGGGCCAGATCGAGGTGGTGGACATCAATGCCGCAGATCAAGTGGTAGTCTTCCTGCACGGGAGCGAGACGCGGACTCTCGGCGTGGGGCAGGAGTTCCTGAAGTAGAGGAGTCTTTCCCTGACCGGTGGGATCATGGCGGCGCCCTTCGGGCGCCGTCTCCGTACTAGTAGGAGCGCTTTTCATGGGTTCACTTCGCCTGAGCACGGCGGGCGAGTCACACGGTCCGGCCGAAATCTGCATCCTCGAGGGCGTCCCGGCCGGCCTACCGCTGCGGCCCGAGGACGTCGACCGCGACCTGGCGCGCCGACAGCGGGGTTTCGGCCGCGGAGGACGCATGCAGCTGGAGACCGACCGGGTCACTTTTCTGGCCGGCGTGCGCCTGGGCCGCACGCTGGGGTCACCGGTGGCCATGCTGGTAGCCAACGCCGATCATGCGAATTGGCGGCCGAGCATGCAGCCGGAACCGAAAGAGGGGTGGGCGGCCGAACCGGTCACCGTGCCCCGGCCGGGCCATGCTGATCTCGCCGGCGTGGCGAAGACCGGCCACGATGATGTACGGAACGTCCTGGAACGGTCGAGTGCCCGGGATACCGTGGCCCGGGTCGCTGCGGGCGCCGTAGCCAAGGTGCTCCTCGCCGCGCTGGGGGCGACCGTCCGGGGCCGGGTACTGGCCGTCGGTGGGGTAAGGGCCCAGGACACCGCCGACATGCGGGATCCGGGGAGCGTCGACTGGGACCGGGTGGAGGCCTCCGCTTTCGGCTGTGCCGACCCGGAGGCGGAGACAGCCATGGTCGCGGCGGTGGAGAAAGCGCGTGATTGCGGGGAATCCCTGGGGGGCGTATTCGAGATCTGGGCCTGGGGGGTACCTCCGGGGCTCGGCGGATACGCCACGCCGGCCTCCCGGCTCGACGGGCGTCTGCTGGGAGCAGTCGGAAGCATTCCGGCCGTGAAGGGGGTCGAGATCGGCCTGGGTTTCGCGGCGGCTGCTCTGCCCGGCTCGGAGGTGCACGACCCCATCGTCCTCGGGGAAAACCGGGGCGGGGCGGCTCGGGCCTTTCTCCGGCGGGCATCGAACCGGGCCGGCGGTCTGGAAGGGGGCATGACCAACGGCCTCCCTGTCATCGTCCGGGCCGCCATGAAGCCCATCCCCACGCTGATGCGCCCGCTGCCGTCGGTGGATCTGGCGACCATGCGGGCTGTGGATGCGCACAAGGAGAGGAGCGACGTGGAGGCTGTGGCCGCCGCGCGCGTCGTCGGCGAGGCCATGGTGGCGCTCGAGCTTGCGTCTGCATACCTGGAGAAGTTCGGGGGCGACGGCATGGGGGAGCTCAGGCGCACGGTGGCGGCGTACGAGGCGGAGCTCGAAGAAAGGGGTTTATGGCGCCGCTCGTAGCCCTCTCCGGCTTCATGGGCAGCGGGAAGAGCAGCGTGGGACGGCTCGCGGCCCGCGAGCTGGGTTGGCGCTTCGTCGACCTGGACCAAGAGATCGAAACACGCGCTGGACGTAGCATTCCCGCCATCTTCGCCGAGGAGGGCGAAGCGGGTTTCCGGCGCATCGAGGAAGAGATCCTGGCCCAGGTGGTCGCCTCGATCCCCGGCGATGAAGGCGTGGTGCTCGCGCTGGGCGGGGGAACGGTGACCACGCCCCGTGCCGTGGAAATGCTGAGATCCCGGGGACGGATCGTCTACCTGGAGGTTCCCGTGAGGGAAGCATGGGCTCGGGTCGAATCCAGCGACCGCCCGCTGGCCCGGTCGCGTAAACACTTCGAGACTCTGGCCCGGGAGCGACGGAGCGTCTACCTGCGCACGGCCGACGTGGTCGTGGACACCGCGGGCCTGACCGCGGCCCAGGTGGCCGAGCGGGTGGCACGGGTGGCCGAGGAGGGCACGTGAACTGGACCCTGACCCTCTCCGGCACCGGTCGGCCGTCGACGATCCGGGGGGGAGAGGGCGCCCTGAATGCCCTGGCTGAGGCCGCCGCGGGTCGGGGCGCGGTGCGGGCGTTCGTGTTCAGCGACTGCAACGTGTGGTCGGCTTGGGGAGAGAGCGTGCAAGAGATGCTCACACCCATGAACGCCGGGTGCGGGCCGCTGCTGCTGAACCCGGGGGAGGGGTCCAAGTCGGTGGAGACGGCGGGCCGGTGCTGGGAGTGGTTGGCCGAGAACGGTGCCCGGCGCGACGACGTGGTCGTGGCGCTGGGTGGCGGCGTAGTGGGGGACCTGGCTGGTTTCGTGGCGGCGACCTACCAACGGGGGGTGGGCTTCTGGCAGGTGCCGACCACCCTACTGGCCCAGGTGGATTCCAGTGTGGGCGGGAAGGTGGCCGTGAACCTCCCCCAGGGCAAGAATCTGGTGGGTGCTTTCTACCAGCCCGACCTGGTTTTCGCCGACCCGCGGGTGTTGGCCACGCTGCCCGACCGGGAGTTCACGGCGGGTTTGGGAGAGGTGGTGAAGTACGCCCTGCTCGAGGGCGAGACGTTCCTGAGCCTGCTCGAGCGGCAAGCGGCGGCCATCCACGCCCGGGAGCGCGGGATACTGGGCGACATCGTGCACCGTTGTGTCGCCTTCAAGGCAGACGTGGTCGAGGAGGACGAGACCGACCGGGGGCGCCGGGCGATTCTCAACCTCGGTCATACCGCGGCTCATGCGCTCGAGGCGGTCCTGGGTTACGGCACGCTGGTCCACGGAGAGGCGGTGGGGCTGGGACTGCTCGTGGCGCTGGCGGTGAGCGAAGTGCAGGCAGGACTCGATCCCGGCATACGGCCGCGGGTGAAGCGGCTCCTGGAGAGTCTGGGCCTGCCGGTGCAGGCCCCGCCGGTCGCGGTCGATGACCTCGTGCGGGCCGCCGCGCACGACAAGAAGGTGACCGCGGCCGGGGCCGGGTTCGTGTGTCTGCGGGCCCCGGGCCGGCCTCTGTGGGGCACACCTA
>JAMDDA010000166.1 GCA_023488925.1 Actinomycetota bacterium | reverse complement strand
CTGCGGCCGGAGACCGCAGGATATGGGAAGTGAAAGCGGAGCAGGCGGAACGGTGGTCCGCCGACCTGGAGGCAAGCTTTGGAAAATCACGAGTTCCTGTTCACTTCGGAGTCCGTCAGCGAGGGGCACCCCGACAAGCTGGCCGATCAGATTTCCGACGCCGTATTGGACGCCGTCCTCCGGGAGGACCCGCACGGCCGTGTAGCCTGCGAGACCCTGGTTACCACGGGTCTCGTGGTGATATCCGGGGAGATCAGCACCGATACGTATGTAGACATCCCCGCCGTGGCGCGGAAGACCATCGAACGTGTGGGCTACACCCGGGCCAAGTTTGGCTTCGACTTCGAGACGTGCGGGGTGATGACCTCGATTCACGAGCAGTCGCCCGATATCGCCCAAGGGGTGGACACGGCTTTCGAGATGCGCACCGATCCCGGAGACGAGGATGAGCTGGACCGGCAGGGTGCCGGTGACCAGGGGATGATGTTCGGTTACGCCTGCCGGGACACCGATGTGCTCATGCCTCTGCCCATCCACTTGGCCCACCGCCTGGTACAGCGAGCGGCGCAGGTGCGCAAAGGCGGCGTCATGCCCTATCTGCGGCCCGACGCCAAGAGCCAGGTGACTGTGCGCTACCGTAACGGGCGGCCCGAGTTCGTCACCGCTGTCGTGCTCTCGAGCCAGCACAAAGAGGGCATCGACATCGAAACCCTGATGAAGCCGGACCTCATCGAGCACGTCATCAAGCCGGTGTTGCCCGAAGGGCTGTACGACCCCCAGTTCCGCAAGACCATGCTCTACGTGAATCCCACGGGCAAGTTTGTCATCGGCGGCCCCATGGGCGACACGGGGCTCACTGGACGCAAGATCATCGTGGACACGTACGGCGGCTTCGGCCGGCATGGCGGCGGGTGTTTTTCGGGGAAGGACCCGACGAAGGTGGACCGCTCCGCGGCTTACGCGGCCCGTTATGTGGCCAAGAACGTGGTGGCCGCCGGGTTGGCCGACCGGTGCGAAGTGCAGATCGCCTATGCCATCGGCGTTGCGCATCCCGTCAGTGTGATGGTGGATTGCTTCGGTACGGAGCGGGTGTCCACCACGACCATCCGGGAGCTCATCCTGGCGCACTTCGATCTCCGGCCGGCGGCCATCATCCGTGATCTCGACCTGCGGCGGCCGATCTACGAGAAGACGGCGGCCTACGGGCATTTCGGCCGCGAGGACCACGACTTCACTTGGGAGCGCACCGACAAGGCCGAAATCCTGCGCTCGGAGGCGGGCCTCGCCTAGGAGGCTGTTGAAGAACCTGGCATCACGCCACGTTCGGCCGCGGCCGAGAGTCAAAATGCAGGGATTATTCGTCTCCGAACGTGGCGGTCATGGTCTTTTTCAACAGCCTACCAGACGAGCCGCGCCGCGCTGCGGACCGGAGCGCGCTGCGGCTGCCGTGATGCACCGGGCGGAGGAGATCGTCCAGGTCGTTCCCCTTCTGGGTGTGCGCCGACTGGAGCGCCGGGCGTTCGACTACCGGGTGCCCGCGGCGGAACGGGGGCACGTGGTTGTCGGTTCGGTCGTGTGGATACCTTTCCGGCGGCGGGAGGTACGGGGCGTGGTGGTGGCCGTCGGGGCCTCGGGCGAGGTGGTGTCCGAGAAGGCCCTGAGCCTTCGCCGGGTGACGCCGGAAGTGATACCGGCGGACATGGTGCGTCTGGCCGAGCGTCTCTCGGCGGAGTATCTGGCCCCGCTCGGGGCGTGTCTGCAGGCCGTGGCTCCCCCGGTGACCCGCCGGGAGCGCCGGGGCGCGGAGGAGCGGGTCGTTCGGTGGATGACGCCGGTTGCCGCCGCGCCACCCGGAGTGCGCCTCACGGCCAAGCAAGAGGCGGTGTTGGCTGCGGTGCCCCCGGAAGGCGCGCCGTTGGCCGAAATCTGCCGGCGGGCGGGCGTGTCCCGGACTGTCGTGGCCGCCTTGGTGGAGAAGGGGCTGCTGGAGCGGGGGCAGGCACATGCGGCCGCCGGACCATCGGTCTCGGCCGGCTGGGTTCCCCCCGCTGCCGCGGCCGGGGACGGGCCCCGCCTCCCGGTTCTGAACGAGGAGCAGCGCAGAGCCGTCCGGACGCTCCAGGCGGCGCTTGCCGCCTCGGGACCGCAGCGGGTGCTTCTTTGGGGTGTCACCGGGAGTGGCAAGACCGAGGTGTACGTGCGCCTGCTGGAGACGGTCGTGGCCGGCGGCGGCAGCGCTCTCGTGCTCGTGCCCGAGATCGCTTTGACCGTGCAACTACTGACCCGCCTGCGCCTCCGTCTTGGAGACCTGCTCGCCGTGGTTCACAGCGGGTTGCCCGCCTCCCTGCGGGCGGCCGAGTACAGACGCATCGCGGCGGGCGAAGCTCGGGTGGTGGTGGGCGCGCGTTCCGCCGTCCTGGCCCCGGTCCGTGATCTGCGCCTGGTGGTGATCGACGAAGCTCACGACGCCTCCTACAAACAGGAGGAGGAGCCCCGGTACGACGCGCGGCTGGTCGCCTGGTGGCGCGTGGAGGAGGCCGGCGGTCTCCTGGTGGAGGGGACCGCCACCCCTCGGGTGGAGTGCCTGGCCGAAACTCCGCAGCGCGTGCGTCTGCGAACCCGCGCGGGGGAGGGGAGCCTGCCTTCGGTCGATGTAGTCGACATGCGTCGCGAGGGGGGCGGCTCCGTGCTGGCCCCGCGCGTGAGGCAGGAGCTGGACAGAGTGCTCGCTCGGGGTGAGCAGGCCATTCTCCTGCTCAATCGGCGCGGATACGCCGGCTTCATGCGCTGCGACGTATGCGGGGAGGTGCTCATGTGCCCCCGTTGCGAGCTCTCTCTCACCTACCATCGCAGTCGCCGCGGGCTGCTGTGTCACTACTGCGGCTATCAGACGGCCCTGCCCGCGGTCTGTCCCGCTTGTCACACGGGTACCCTCGGCCGGGGCTCGCCCGGCACCGAGCGGGTGGTCGATGAAGTGCGGCGGCTCGTCCCCCGCGACCGACTTTTCCGGCTGGATTCCGACATCGTCACCAGCGGCGCTCGGGTTCACGACGTCCTTGGCGCCTTCGCGGCGGCACGACCGGGTGTGCTGGTGGGTACCCAGATGGTGGCGAAGGGGCACGACTTCCCCCTGGTGACCCTGGTCGTCGTGGCCGATGCCGACACGGGTCTCTACCTATCCGATTTCCGCGCCGGGGAGCGGACCTTCCAGCTCCTCACCCAGGTGGCGGGGCGCGCGGGCCGGGCCGACCGTCCCGGTCGGGTGCTCGTGCAGAGTTGGAATCCCGATGTCGACTGTATTAGAATGGCCGTCGCCGGCGAGGTGGAGACTTTTTACCGGCAGGAGCTGGAGCTGCGGGAACGCCTCGGGTATCCGCCTTACCGCCGTCTCGTTCGCCTCGTGCTGGCCTGCCGGTATGAGGAGCGCGCCGAAGCCGGAGCCCGCTACCTGGTGGAGCGGTTGCAGGGGCACCTGGCAGGCGACGAGCTGCGGGGCCCCGCCCGCCTGCCGACCCTCCGCGGCGTAGGGAGGTGGCAGGTGCTGATTGCGGGGCGGGATCCGGAGCGGGGGCTGCGTCTGGCCGAGCGGGCCGTGCACAGCCTGCGGGTGCCGTATGCGCGGCGGGGGGTCGATCTGCTCGTGGATGTGGATCCGCAGTGGTTCTTGTAAGACGACGATGATGGAGAAGCTGCCCGTGCCTACCGAGAAGATCCGGGTGTTTGGAGACCCGGTGCTGAAACAGCAGTCGCGCGAGGTTGAGAATTTCGACCACGATCTGGAGAACCTTACCGCCCGGATGCTGCAGATCATGGATCGCGCGGAGGGCATCGGGCTGGCTGCGCCCCAGATCGGCATCCAGCGGAAGATCATCGTCTGGCGGAACCCCGAGACCGAAGAGGAGTACGCCCTCGTCAATCCGCGGGTCGTGGAGCGCTCGGAGGAGACTGTCACCGCGAGCGAGGGGTGTCTTTCCCTGCCCGGGCACTCCATGGAAGTCGAGCGGGCCGAACGCGTTGTCGTCGAGGCCGCCGATCTGCGCGGTCGGCCGTTGACCATCGAGGCTTCCGGTCTTCTCGCTCGTATTCTGCAGCACGAGATCGATCATCTCGAAGGCCGTCTCATCCTCGACCGCACGAGTGCCGAGGAACGGAAGCGGGTCCTGAAAGAGATGCGCGAGCAGCTCGAATCGTGAGATACGCCTTCGCCGGCACCCCGCGCTTCGCCGCGTGGGTCCTCGAGGATCTCGTGGGTCAGGGGATGCCGCCCTGTCTGGTCGTATCCCAGCCCGATCGGCCGGCGGGGCGGGGCCGGCGCCTGCAGGCCCCGCCGGTGGTGCGGGTGGCTCGAGCCGCCGGTCTCTCCTGCCTGCAGACGGCCGACATCAACGAGGCCGCGGTGCTGCGGGCGCTGGCCGACGCCCGCGCGGAGGTGCTGGTGGTGGCCGCCTTCGGCCAACTCCTGCGCGAAGATCTGCTCGCGGGTGTTCTTTGTGTGAATGTGCACGCGTCTCTCCTGCCCGCCTACCGGGGAGCGGCCCCCATAGAACGGGCACTCATGGCCGGAGAAGCCGAGACGGGGGTGAGCATCATGCGGATGACGGCCGGTTTGGACGAGGGCCCCTGGGCGCTGCAGAAACGGGTGAGTCTGGGGCTTCACGACGACGCGACCGGGGTGACGCGCGCGCTCGCCCTTTTGGGCGCGTTGGGCATGGCCCAGGTGCTCACCGGGCTGGAAGACGGCACGGTGGTATGGACGGAGCAGGCCGACGGCGCCACGTACGCGGCCAAGCTCGGTCCGACCGATCGCGTGCTTGATTTCGAGCAGTCGGCGCGTTCGGCGCACGACCGGGTGCGGGCGCTCTCGTTGGACAGAGCTGCCGAGGCCGATTTGGGCGTCGCGGTGAAGATCCTGCGCACTTGGCCTCACCCGAACGCCGACGCCGTGACGGACGCGAGTCTGGCGGCCGCCGTTCGGGCGACCGGGGGTCGTCCGGGACGCCTGCTCACGGCCGGCGGCCGTCTTGTGGTCGGCTGCGGGGAAGGCGCCCTGCAGATCCTCGCTCTCCAGCCGGCCGGCAGGCGGCCCATGAGCGCGGCCGAATTCCTGCGTGGGTATGGGGCTCGGCTGGCGGCGACGGCCCGGCCCGTCGCCCGCCGTCGCGAAGGGGGGGCCTGAAGGTGACCCTCCCCGCGGAGCTGCTCCAGCAGAGGCTCCTGGCTCCCTCGATCCTCTCCGCCGACTTCTCCCGTTTGGGAGAAGAGGTCGCGACCGTCCTCGCCGCCGGTGTGCGGCTGATACATGTGGATGTCATGGACGGGCATTTCGTGCCGAATATCACCATCGGGCCCCCAGTGGTGGCCTCGCTGGCTCCACTGGTGCACGAGGCCGGTGCCTTCGTCGATGCTCATCTCATGATCAACGAGCCCGATCGGTACCTCGAGGCTTTCGGGCGGGCGGGAGCGGACGGTCTCTCCGTGCACGTGGAGGCGTGCCCCCATCTACACCGCACACTCACCCGCATCCGGGAACTGGGGATGCGCGCCGGGGTGGCCCTCAATCCCGCCACCGATCTCGCTCTGCTGGGGGAGGCGGTTCTCTTCTGCGATTATGTGCTCGTGATGAGCGTGAACCCCGGTTTCGGGGGGCAGACTTTCATACCCGAGAGCCTCGACAAGATCAGGCGCCTGCGGGCGCTCTTGCCTGCCCAGGCGGCACTCGAAGTGGACGGCGGCGTGGACCGGGGGAACATCGTCCGCCTGCGGGACGCCGGCGCGAACTGGTTCGTGGCCGGTTCGGCGGTCTTCGGCGGCGGCGACGCCCGGGTGCAGGTGAGCGTGCTGCAGGAGCTGATCGCGGGAGCGGCGTGATCCCGGGGTGGCCGGAGCCGCGGAGCTGTGCTACAGTTCCCCGGCCTGTCGAATGAACAGAGCATGGTCTTCGGGGTCGGGTGAGATTCCCTACCGGCGGTAACAGCCCGCGAGCCCTCCGGGGCAGATCAGGTGCGATTCCTGGGCCGACAGTCACAGTCTGGAAGGGAGAAGACCGCAGGACGCTCGTCTGCGTGCCGTCGACCCCTCGAGCCATGGTGTAGGAAGGGGTATGTGCGTGCCGCTGAGCGAGGCCGACAGACACTTTCTGGAACGGGCGTTGGCCCTCGCCGAGCGAGGCCGGGGGCTCACCAGCCCTAATCCCGTGGTCGGGGCGGTCGTGGTCGTCGACGGCCGGATCGTGGGAGAAGGCTTCCACGCGGCCGCCGGTCAGGATCATGCCGAGATCGTCGCGCTCAAGGACGCCGCGGCCGCGGGATACGGCGACCGCCTGCGGGGCGCCACTATCTACGTAACCCTCGAACCCTGCTGCCATCATGGGCGTACGCCCCCCTGCACAGACGCCCTCATCGGCGCCGGAGTGGCCCGGGTGGTGGTGGCGGCCGAAGATCCTTCCGCCTGGGTGAACGGCCGGGGCATCGAGCAGCTGCGGGCGGCGGGAGTCGTCGTGGAGCAGGCGGAGGGCGACCTCGCCTACAAGGCCCGCCGCCAGAACGATGCGTTCCGCAAGCACGTCACGCAGGGGCTCCCTTTCGTGACCTACAAGTACGCCATGTAGAGCAGCACGCCGGAGCC
>JAMDDA010000192.1 GCA_023488925.1 Actinomycetota bacterium | reverse complement strand
CCCCTGTATTTTGACCATCGGCCGCGGCCCGAACGTGGCGTGATACCAGGTTTTTCAACAGTTCCCCAGCCCGCGCGACGCGGGCACACGCGGGCCGGATGAAAATGGGCTATTTTCGCATCAGCCTCCGGAAACTCGGCAGGGGCCGCCGCCGCGGCCCCTGCCGAGTCCCACACGTCTTCGCGCGGCCGGCTTTGCGCTACACGCGCTCCACCCGCACCCACGAGTCCATGAACGAGGCACTCCCGCCCACCGGGTCGGTCAGGCACACGTTGGGCACGTCGGGATCCACCAACGTCGCCGGGTTGGGCGAGACGCCGCGGCCCCGCCGCTCGTCACCGCGGACCTCCTGCCCATCGATGACGCTGGTTGCCGCGCCGTACCCCCAGTGGCCGAAGTGGTGCGACACCGCCACCACCCCCGGACGGATACCTTCGCGAATCAGCACACTGCCTACCACCGGCACGGTCCGGCCCTCGATCTTCACCACTCCGTCCGGATTGGAGGCCGAGCGCAAGCGGACCTTGTCCCCGTTGGTCAGGCCCCGGGCGGCCGCGTCCACCGGATTGAGCAGCACGGAGTTTTCCGGCCGGAGCGGCAGTGACCAATAGTTGCTGATCGTGCGGCTCTGGGTGTGGAACACCTCCTTGAAGGTGATCAGTTTGAGCTCGCCTTCGGTCCCGGTGACAGGCTTCGCCGCTGCGGTCTGTATCGCCCGGTAGGTAGGCACGCCGCCCAAGGGCTCTCCGGTCAGGGAGTTCTTGCCCTTGCCCGGCCCCTCGGCATAGAGGTGCACCAACCCGGCGAACGGATGTCCGAGCCGCGGGCCGTCATACGAGTGTGCGAAGGGGTCGAAACGACCGCCGCGGTTGAGCACGTATACGACCCGGGCCCACTCTTCCGGACGCAGCGCCCGCTGCCAGCGCTCCCAGTCGTAGACGGCCGCGGGAAGATGGCGGCGCGCCTTGCGAAACAGGGAGACCTCCTCCTCCGAGGCCGCGGGCACGGTGTCTCCCGGCTTGTCGCCCAGGGCGATGTTCGCCGCCATCTTCAGGTAATAGTCCTCGGGACGCGTGAGCGGCGCGCCCGGGCCGAACCCCTCGTTGCCGAAGCCGGAGAGCCCCAGCTTCTCCGCGATCGCAATCAGCGTGGCCTCCATGCTGATGGGCATGACCTCGCCGCCGACCTCGACGATCTCGGTTAGAGGGGCAGCCACCGGCTGGCGCACGTGGCTCACCTTGCTCTGCACGTCGGGTACAGGGTGGGTGAAGCCCCACCGCTCGAGATACGTGATGTCGGGGATGACGTAGTCGGCGTAGCTGGTGGTCTCTCCCAGCACGATGTCGCAGGAGATCACCAAGGGAATCTTTTCGACGTCTTTGACGATGTCGACCCCTACGTGACCGGCTGGGGCGGAGTACAGCGGGGTCCCCATGTGGTTGAACAGCACTTGGATCCGGTAGGGGTACCCATCCGCCGCCGAAGGTAGCACCTCCTGGTACACGTTCGCGGTGAACGGATACCACGGACGCTTGGCCGGATAGCCGCCGTCGCGCTCGAACAGCGTGCTCTTCTCGTAGGCCCATTTCTCCCGTGTGATGGGCACGCCAAATGCCTTGATCGCTTCGGGATGAAGCTTCTCCAAGGGGTAGGCCTGCCCGTCTTTGTCCCCGATCTCGTGCCAGTGGCCGCCTCCGACGGAGAGCCCGCCCGCCCAGTCTATGTTGCCGATCAGGGTGTTCAGGCTGATGATGGCGAGGGCGCTGTAGAAGCCGTTGGTGTGCTGCACGGCGCCGCGGTACAGCTCGGCGGCGGCCTTCTTCCCGTGCGAGGTGAACTCCTCAGCCAGGGTCTCGATGGTGGACACTCCCACTCCGGCAATCTGCGCGTACTCTTCCAGTGTCTTCGCGCGCGCACTTTCGACCAGCAGACGGAAGGCAGACTTGACCTCCACCGTGCCGAGACGAGTCGCCACATCCAGATCGGCCACCACCGCCTGCTCCTCGTCGTCGGGGGTGATCGCGACGGGGGTGCCACCGCGCATGACCACCAGCTGGTCCTCGCCCCCGAGGCCCACTGCCGCGGCGCGCAGATACCCGGAAGGCACGCCGTCCTTGATCTCTACCAGGTACCCGGCGCCGCTCCAGCTGGTCTCCCCGTTGGCAACGGCCGCCGCCTTCGTCGCGTTCCGGAGGAAGGCGGCATCGAAACGTTCGTTGTCGATGATCCAACGGATCATGGCCATGGCGAGCGCCCCGTCGGCTCCGGGTTTGATAGGCACCCAGTAGTCGGCCTTGCCGGCAGTCTTGGACAGCCGCGGGTCGACGACCGCATACCGGAAGCCGCGCGTGAGCACAGAGTGGGTGACCTTCTCGGCCATGGGGGTTACCCCGAAGTTGGCCTCGAAGGCCCCGGTACCGAAGAAGATCACAAACTCACTGTTCAGCAGATCCGGCTTGAGATGGGTCTTGCCCTTCTCGAACTTCAACTTCCCATTCTCGACCTTCGGCTGGTTCGTGAGCTGCGCGTAAGCAATGTGGTGGGACTGCTCGCAGATGGTCGTGTGCTCGATCAGGTTCACCGAGCCAAATGCGGCGTTGGTGAAACGCTTGGCGAAATCCACCCGTCCGTGCTCGATCCGACCGGCCATGAAGACGAAGCCGTTGTTCTTGGGACCCAGGTCCGGGTGGTCGGGGTCGATCAGCACGTCGAGGTGGTCGGCGTGCGCGCTCTTGAAGTCGGCCAGGAAGAGTTCGCCCGCCGCCAGCGCCTTCACGTCGGCCTCCATGGCCTTCGCGACGGCGGCATCCTTCAGCGCGTATATGTCGCGCAGCCCGGGAACCACCCGGTCCTCACCCGCCTCGGCGAACAGCCTGCCGCCCTGTACGATCTCGTCGATCGCCTGGGCGAACGGAATGGTCTTCCATTGATTTGACCCGCGCGGTCCCGTTCTCTTCAGCACCTTGGTGAGCCGGTAGGGGTCGTACAGCGTCTGCACACCCGCCTGGCCCCGAGGGCACACCTTGCCGTCGATGCGCGCCGCTTCGTCCAACGAGGTGGAATCGGAGGGAAGGTTCGGCAGCAGGTTTTGCGGGCTCAAGGGGTTGCCGTCGATCTTGACCACCAGTCCGTCGCTGATCCGCACCTTCACGTCACAGTTGATGTGACACTGCAGGCAGGTGGTATACAGCGTGTTCTCGGCCAGGAGCAGGGGGTTGCTCCCGTTGCCCACCGCCTTGGCTTCCCCGACCAACGGCCGCGAGGCCCGGGTGAGCAGCTCGACCCCGAGCAGCGCCCCTCCGCCCGCCAGGGCGGAGCCTTTCAGGAACTGCCGTCGCGTACATTCGTGCATGGTCACTCAGCCTCCTGAACCATCTCGAGAGATCGGTCGGACCGGGGGGCCCGTTTATCGGCGGCCGCAGCCCGGCCCCCCGGCAGCAAGGGGAACAGCCAGGCCCCCACCACGAAGAGCACGAACGCCGCACCGATCGCTCCCGCAGCGACCAACCACTCCATCGCCGAGGGGTTGTACACCGCCGAGAGCTTGGGCTCCACATAGGCTGCGCGCAGCCCGGGGATCAGCTCGTTGGCAAAACCCGGCAGAACGATGTTCCAGCGCACCCCCACGAACCCGATGACCGTGATAAGGCTCACCACCCCGATCCAGCGTGGCGACCTGCGTTTCGCAAAGAGCAGGATGGCCGGGCCGAGCAACGCCATGCCCAGGCCGAGGATCCAGAATGTCCACCAGTAGGGGCCGAACATCTGCTCTTGGAAAGGTACGCGGTGTGCCGGCGAGCTGGGGTAGAGGCTCACCAGCCCTTCCGCGATCTCCATGATGATGTCCACGAACAGGAACAGCAGCACGAGGCGGCCCAGCTCACGCACCACCTCGTCCAGTGATCCGTCCCGGTTGAACAAGAGTTGCGTGATAGCCGTAAGAAGCGCCCCTCCCGAGGCGAGGGCGGAGATCAGGAACATCACCGGGAAGAGGCCGGTGTTCCAGTACGGGCGCGAAGCCAAGACGGCGAAGAGCGCGCCCACTCCGCCGTGGAAGGCCACCGCGACCGGCACCCCGATGGTGCCGAGTATGCGCACGACGCGCAGATCGCGCCGGCGTTCCTCATCCCCCCCGGCCGGGGTTCCCAGGGCCAAGACTCCCAGAATCGTGCCGCGCAGACCGCCGTTCGTCCGTGCCGCGGCAAAGTCACGCCGCATGAGAAACCAGCCCTCGCCCAACAAGATCAGGAAGTAGGCGGAGTAGAGCCACATCATCCAGGCCATGGGCGAACGGAAGTTGGGGCTGATGATCGTCCGGTACGCGCGGAACATGTGCCCCAGGTCGAGCCAGATGAACGACAGCGCCGTGACCAGACAGATGAGCGCCGTGAACACCGCCAGCCGACCCACGCGCTCGAAGCGATGCACCCCGAACACGTATACCAGGCTGGAGATGAGGAATGCCCCCGCCGACAGGCCGATGAAGAAGATGTAGAAAACCACCCAGAGGGCCCAGGGAATGCCCGACCCGTAGTTGGCGTGGATGTGTCCGTTCGCGAAACGGTCCACCAGGCCGAACAGGCCGATCCCTCCCGAGACCACGCCGAGGGCCAGAGCTATCCACAAACGCTTGCTCATCACCGCCCCCTCAGAACAGGTAGTAGGTTTGCGGTTCTGTGCCGAGCTCTTCCTTCAGCCGCCCCACCCGCTCGTCGGCGACCAGCTTGGCCACCAGGCTTTCGGGATCGCTCAGGTCGCCGAAGTAGCGGGCCCGTCCCAGGCAGGTGACCACGCACGCCGGCAAGGCCCCGTTCTCGAGCCGGTGCAAACAGTAGTGGCACTTGCGGGCGTTGCCGACCGGGGAGGACTCCCTACCGGCCACACGCCGCCACTCGCGGCCGAGCTCGTCCGCCACGTCGCGGGTCACCGTCTGCTCGTACTGCTCCACCCGGGGCGTACCTTCGGTATAGAACTCGCCTGAGTCGAAATAACGTGCGCCGTAGGGACAGGCGTTCAGGCAGTAGCGGCAACCGATGCACTCCTCGTAATCGATCACCACCACGCCGTCCGGCCGCCGGTAGGTGGCGCTCACCGGACAGACCGTGACACACGGGGGTTTCGCACACTGCATGCAGGGCCGCGGAAGGAAGCGGCGTCGCACGTTCGGATAGGTGCCCACCTCCCCCTCGATCACCACGTTGTATGCCACTCCCGGCGGCGTCTTGTTCTCCGCCTTGCAGGCGACCGTGCACGCTTCACAGCCGATACAACGCTGCAGATCGATGACCATGCTCCAGCGGCGCTTCTCCGCCGGTTTGGTGAGAGCCCGCCGCAGGTCTCGATCCATCACGGCCATGACATCGAGATTCAAGGTTTTCACCGGCGCCCCCAAAGGGTCGACTTTGACTACTCCCAGTCAGGGTAGTAGGCGGGGCTCCGGACCAGAAGCAGGAAAAACACGCCCTCATGTGGGGTAAAACACGGCATTCGCCGGACGGGAGGCCCGGGGTTTTCCCCGGCCGCCCGCGGCGAGAAAGCGCTCGGGAAACGGCGCTCGGGAAACGGCTACTCCTCCAACCACCCCTCGCGCAGGGCCAGACGCACGAGCTCGGCTCGATTGGCCAGCCCCAGCTTCGTCATCACCCGGGCGCGATACGTCTCCACGGTCTTCACGCTCAGGAACAGGCTCTGGCCGATCTCCTTGTTCGTGTGCCCGAGAGCGATCAGACGGGCCACCTGGAACTCCCGGTCGCTCAGAATGTCCTCCACCCTCCGACTGGAGGGGGCTGCACCCTCGGACCCTTGCCGGGTACCGCCGTCGACGAGGTCCTCCAGCAGCACGCGCGTCATGTGACTATCCACGAACACGTCGCCCACCGCGGCGCGCCGGAGCGCGGACAGGAGATCTGTGTCGGCGCTCTGCTTGAGCACGTATCCCACGGCACCCTCCTTCAGCGCCGCGCGCAGGTAATCGGCGTCACTGTGCATGGTCAGCACCACCGCCCGCGCCCGCGGCGCCACCGCTGGAAGACTCCGCAGGACGTCCAGGCCGCTGCCCTCCCCCAGACCCAGATCGAGCAGGACCAGGTCGGGCTGCAGCGCGGCCGCCTGCTCGAGCGCCTCTTCGGTGGTGCCTGCCTCGCCCACGATGGCCATCGTCGCGTCGGCCTCCAGCAACATGCGGAGCCCGGCCCGCACCACGGGATGATCGTCCACCAGCAGAATCCGCACCGGGCTCATGCGCCCTCCTCCGCTCCCCCGGCCAGCGGGAGATGGGCATGCACGGCCGTCCCGGCTCCCGGGGTGGACTCGATCCACAGCCGCCCGCCGGCCAGCTCCACCCGCTCCCGCATCCCGTCGAGACCCAGGTGGCGGGCCGGATCCTTGCCCGCCAGAACGGTGTCGGCCGCAAATCCGACCCCGTCATCCTCCACGACTATCACCAAGGTGTCGCCGCGCCGCTCGAGAACCAGGCTCACCCGCGTGCAGGAGGCATGGCGGCCCACATTGGTCAGAGCCTCCTGCACCACTCGATACGCTACCAGTTGCCGGTCGGGATCGACAGCCAGGTTGCCGACTCCCAGAGTCTGGAAATCGGCGCGGAACCCGAACGACTCGCTCGAGCGCCGCAGCAGCCGCTCGAGCGCCGGCACCAGTCCCAGGTCGT
>JAMDDA010000067.1 GCA_023488925.1 Actinomycetota bacterium | reverse complement strand
AAGCAGGTCGTGGCTGTCTGGCCGGGCCGCTGGTGGCGGCCGCCGTGACCCTCGACTACAGGCGTCCCCGCTTTCCGGCGCTGGAAGGTCTGACCGACTCCAAGCTTCTCGCCCGGGAGCGGCGGGAGGAGCTCTACCACCACATCCTGACCGAAGCCGGCCGGGTCTCCATCGCCGTCGTGTCGGCGCACACCATCGATGAAGTCGGCCTGCATCGCTGTAACCTCCGCGCGTTGGGCGATGCTTTGGCCGGGCTGGCGGGCCGGTACGACCTCGCCCTGGTCGACGGTTTCGAAGTGGGTCGACCCCAGCTCAGGGCCGAGCGTCTCGTGGGGGGCGACGGGAAGAGCGCGGTCGTCGCCGCGGCCTCGGTGGTGGCCAAGGTGGTGCGCGCTCGCCTCATGCGGGCTCTGGATGCGATCCACCCGGTCTACGGGTTCGCCCAGCACGTGGGGTACGGCACGAGGCAGCACCGAGAGGCGCTGCGCGTCTATGGGCCGTGCGTGCTACACCGCCGGAGCTTCGCCGGGGTGGGGGAGAGCCCGCCGACCCTCTGGAGCGAGGGCGACCGCGATGGAGACCCCGGCGCCGGGCAGTGAGCGCCAGCGCCGCGGGCGGCGCCTGGGCAGCAGCCGGGGACCCCGCGCCCGGGGCGTGAGCTCCCGGTGGTGACCGCCAACCCGTGCTGTTTCCCCAACTGGTGACCGTCCCTCGCGGTAACCCGTGCCATTCCCCCAACGTGTGACCTAAGTCCGATCGGCCGGCCGCCGTCTTGGCGCTACCTTGTGGTCGTGAAGCCCGGGCGGCGGAAACAAGGCGACGGGAGGTGGAGTATGGGGGTCGTGAGCGGCGAAAGGGGCCGCCTGGCGGAAGACGCCGCGGCCTGGTACTTGCAGGGCAAAGGTTGGCAGGTTCTGGGGCGCAATCAGCGAACGCCGGTGGGGGAGCTCGACCTGGTCTGCCGGGAGGGCGACACGGTGGTTGTCGTCGAGGTGAAGGCGCGGTCCGGCAACCTCTATGGGGGAGCCCTGGAGAGCATCGGGCCCCGCAAGGAGAGGCGCCTGCGGGCGGCGGCAGCCTGGTGGGCCGCCGAGCGCGGAGATTATCCCTGCCCCCTGCGGTTCGACGTGGTGGTGGTCGCGCTCCTGGGCGACGGCTCTCTGCACAGCTTGGCCCATCTGCGCGACATCCTCGGGAACGGAGGCTGATCGTGGGCATGGCCTATGTCCACGGGTTCGCCGTCTTCGGTACGGAAGCCCAACCCGTGCGGGTCGAGGCTCATGTCCGCCCCGGGCTTCCTGGGATGGTGATCGTAGGGCTACCGGGGGCCGCGGTCCGGGAAGCCCGCGAGCGCGTCCGGTCCGGCGCCGCCAGCAGCGGGCTGCCTCTCCCCAGCCAGCGCATCACGGTGAACCTCTCCCCGGGGGAGATCCGCAAGGAAGGCCCCGGGTTCGATCTGCCCATGGCCTTGGCTGTTCTCGCGGCTTCCGGTTACCTTCCGGTGGAGGCTCTGCAGCGGACGGGCGCGGTCGGCGAGGTGGCTCTCGACGGTCTGGTGCGGCCCGTGCGCGGAGTCTTGGCCGTTGGGGAGGCGGCCCGCCGGCTGGGTGTAGACCATCTGGTGCTCCCCTTGGGGGCGCTGCCGGAGGCCCAGGAGGTCGGGGGGGTGGAGCTCGTGGGCGTTCGCACCCTGGCCGAGGCCGTGGCGGCCGGCCGGGACGCGGGGTACCGGTCCCGCCTGCAGGAACGGGGCAGGCGTTGGCTCGCCCGGCGGCGGGCTCGCCCGGCGGTGGAGGCGGCGGAGGTCGATCTGGCCGACGTTGCGGGTCACGATCACGCCAAGCGGGCTTTGGAGATCGCCGCGGCCGGCGGCCACCACGTGCTCATGGTCGGCTCCCCGGGATCGGGCAAGACCATGCTGGCCCGGCGCATGCCCACCATCCTGCCGCCGCTCGAACGGGAGGAAGCGCTGGAGGTGACCCGTGTCTGGAGTGTGGCCGGTCTCCACCCACCCGAGGCCGGACTCGTGGCGTACCGGCCTTTCCGGGCTCCCCACCATACCGTATCCCGGTCGGGCTTGGTGGGTGGGGGGCCCGTGCCCCGCCCGGGCGAGGTGAGCTTGGCGCACCGAGGGGTTCTGTTCCTGGACGAGATGTCGGAGTTCGCCCGCGATGTCCTGGAGTCTTTGCGGCAGCCGCTGGAGGAGGGTCGGGTCACCATAAGCCGGCGCAGCGGCACCTGCGTCTTTCCCGCGGCCTGCACGCTGGTAGCTGCTCTCAACCCCTGCCCGTGTGGGTACTGGGGTCACCCCGAGCGGGAGTGTCGTTGTTCCGGAGAAGCGCTGGCCCGACACCGGGCGCACCTGAGCGGCCCGGTGGTCGATCGGATCGACGTGGTCGTCGAGATCCCGCCTTTGACTGCGGCCATGCTCGACGCAGGGGAAGGGCCGACATCAGCAGTGGTGCAGGCGCGGGTCATGGCCGCGCGGGCCTTCCGGGCGCTCCGGGAGGCTGCCTGGGACGAGGGGCACGGCAATGGGTCGGGGTCGTTTCTGCCGGCCTTGCGAACGACCGGCTCCCTCTTCTCCGAGCTCGAAGCGCGGTTCGCCGTGACCCAGGAAGCCCGCGGCATGCTCAGGGACGCCCTCGTGCGGTACTCCCTCGGCGGCCGAGGGTATGCCCGGGTGCTGGCGGTCTCGCGAACGCTGGCCGACCTCGACGGTACCGTCGCGGTGCGCGCGGAGCACGTGGCCGAAGCGCTGGCGCTCCGGGTGGCGCCCGCCGGGGGGTTGCGGTCATGAACGGCGAAGAAGCCGCTCTGGGTCTAAGCTGGGTCACGGCCGCCGTCGCCCGGCCGGCCCTGCGCCTGCTGGAGGAGTACGGCGTCGAGGCCGTGTGGCGGGCCACGCCGGCCGCTCTGCGGCGCATGCACCCGTCGCCCGATTGGGTGGAGAGCTTCGTGGCGAGGCGGTCTCTGTTCGTTCCCGACCAGATGCGGGCGGCGTTGCGGGCAGGCGGCCTGCGCTTCATTCCTTACGGGCACGCGGACTACCCTGCGGGTTTCCGGCATCTGCCCACGCCTCCCGCGGGCGTCTACCTGCGGGGCGAGCCGGAGGTGTATCGAGCCTTCCTCGGGATGCCGCGGATCACGGTGGTGGGCACACGCGCCCCGACCCCTTACGGTCTGGCGGCCTGCGCGGTATTCACCCGCGAGTTCGCGACTGCCGGAGTGGCCGTGGTCAGCGGGCTGGCTCTGGGCATCGACGCGCAGGCCCACCGGGCGGCGCTGGAGGTCGGTGCCGTGACTGCGGCCGTTCTCGGGTGCGGTGTCGACGTGCCCTATCCGCGCCGCCATCGGGGGCTTTATGGGCGCATCCGCCGGGAGGGGGTCCTGCTGAGCGAGCTCCCTCCCGGCTGGCCGCCTGCTCCCTGGACTTTCCCCGAACGCAATCGGCTGCTGGCGGCGCTCGGCGACGCGGTGCTCGTGGTGGAAGCGGGAGCGCGCAGCGGCGCTCTCGGCACCGCCGGCTGGGCAGCCGACCTCGGCAGGCACGTGCAGGCCATCCCCGGGCCGGTTTTCGGGCAGACCTTCATCGGCAGTCACCGCCTCATCGCCGAGGGAGCCGCCTGCTGTTTCGACCCCGGGCGGGCGGTGGAGGAGTTCTTCCGGGAGACCCGAACGGAAAGGGGGGAGCGCGGGGAGGGACCGCCCCATAGGGAACCTCAGGCAGGCCCCGAGCTCGGGTCGGCCACCCGGCTGGTGGTCCTGGCTCTCGCCGGCGGGGCCCGGACGGTAGACGAAGTGGCGGCCGCCGCCGGTCTTTCGGCCGCCGAGGCGGCGGCCGCGCTGGCCCTCCTGGAGCTGCAGGGGGCGGCCGCGCGGGCTGGTCCCGGACGCTATATGCTTGTATCGCTACAGTTGTAGTGCCCACACACCTTGTTGACAAGGAAGGGTAGGGGCGAGGAGCCTCCCGGTGCGGGGTGGGGTCGGTGGTGATTGCAGCACATAACAGGTTGCTGAAAAAGGCCGTGGCCGCCACGTTCGGGGACCAAGAATCCCTGCATATTGGCTCTCGGCGTGGGCCGAACGTGGCGTGATGGCTGGTTCTCCCGCAGCCTGATGAGCCATCCCGGCAGTTGGTCCCGCCTCTCTTCCGTTCCCGGCCTGCACGACGAGGCCTGGAATAACTGGAGCAGCCCCAGCTTTACGGATGTCCAGCCGCCGTCTTCTCAGGACGCACCTCCTCACCCCTTTGACTTCGTGGAGGAGACGAGGGCTGCCGAGGTAATCGAGGGGAAGGCGGCGGGCTCTTTGCCCCGGGGGACGGCATCACCCGTGTCCAACTCGCCCTCATGGTGGCGCGAGCCGGAGCCTCGTAGCTGACTCCTGCTGACACAGCCGACGCGCCTTTTCAAGACAGTCAAGGGCTGAACGAGGAAGCTGGGCGCGCCATCGCTACCCGCTACGTGAACGGCATCATCAGCAGCAAGAGCGCAACGACCTTTGCTCCCTACGGGCAAGCGACTCACGGACATGCGGCAAAGACGACCTGGCGGCTCTACGGCTCTATGAGAAGAGGCCGTAGGGGTACCGCGTCCCGTTTCCTTGCGTCGTGGGCTACCTGCCAACGGCCTAGCAAAAGTCTGCGATTTGGAACATTCTGTTGAAGGGGCGCCTGGAAGGAGTTAAAATTATTGGGTACCTAGGTATCTACCTGGATACCGAGGTCACGAGCCCGACGCTCTCCGGGAGCCAAGCTCCATTAGAGGAGGGAGTTCATGGACCGCGGCCGACGAATACGGTCGAGCCATGGGATGGTCCCCTTGTTCGTGACCATGCGATAGAAAGGATGCAGGTGAGAAGGTACGTCTGGCCGATCGCCTGCCTAGTGGCCTTTGCCACGACGTTGGCCGTGGTAGGCCAGGCAAAGGCATCTTACCCGAGCATGGTCTACAACTTCTCTGGTAATGGTACCTACGATGCCGCCGGTGCGACTTTTCAGATACCGGCCAGTGTGACTGTCAGCGCGACGATCAAAGGGGCTATAAGCACAAATAACGACCAAGCTCAGGCCGGCTGGCGATTCTATCCCGGTTGGTCATCGCCCAAGATATTCTACCGCCACTATAGCCCCGAAACCGGAACGACAACCGACTTTGACTATGCCAGCGTTGCATGGAGTTCTCTGCAAAACATAAGCGTCCGTGGAACGAATCTGGCATGTGGACGGATCGGGAGTACGACTATTATTGGGGATCCAACAATATAGACTGGGGAGTTAGCATTACGAGGTGGCAGGAGCAAACTTGGTACGCGGGTCTATTGATATCTTATCCGTATGATCATGTGCAAGCACGAATCGGCTATCCTTCAGGAACTCCAGGGCGTTTCGCGCTACGCTTGGCGAGCAGTCACTCCACCTGGTCCGAGAATACAATGCAATACCTAAGGCAGGACCTTAATGTATTCAAGCCAATATACTGGTACGTGAACTACTCCGACTTCAGGGCCGAAACCGTTAATTAAGGCACATCCTGAGGGAGACTGTATAATGAGAAGGATGGCCACGTTGGCGTTTGTTCTATCGTTAGTCACTGGTACTGTGGTAGCAGGAGCACAGCTTCTCCCACCCCGATCGTCTGGAGCCCAAACCGCGACGAGCACTTCTATACCGATTCTCGATGTTCGGGGGCAGATTCAAGCTGCCTTGAGGGGGCAGGGGGTCGATGTTTCGAAGGTGCAGGTGGACGGTAGCACCCTCACTGTGTACCAGGATCTTACGGGGGGCGAACCGATCAAGAATGAGTTGGACAAATGGGCTGCATACCGCCTGGCGGCGCAGGAGGGCTTGACGGCGATCAGGTTCGAATACCAACTGAACGGCAAATCATTCGTAGACAAGTATCGTATACATCCTCTTGCCCGCTTTCCGAAGCGGGACGCAGCCGAGGCTGAGCAGTTCGTGGCCGACTGGATCAAGGAGGTGGAGGCCAAGACCTCTGCAACGGTTTCCTACCAGTTGGCAGACGGCCGGCTGTCTTTGGACGTGGAAGCTCCGAGCGACACGGCGCCGGAGGTAGCCGAGAGCTTCATGATGGGAGGGGTCGCGCAGGCCGAAAGTGGAAACCTGGAAGTGCTCACGGTGATCATACGATCCCAGGGTCAGATCCTGTTCGAGGGCGTTTCCGACTATGCGATCGGCGCCCAGAGCAAGGTCTATCAAGCGCCGAATCTTTCCTTCGACTGGTAGAGAATCCAGAAGCGTCGGGCGGGGCTTGTCTGGTGACCCGGGCGGGCCCCGCTCGAACACAAGCTACAGGTACCGACAAGGTACACGTGGCGGCCCACTCTCCACACCGGCGGATAGCAGGGACGTGGAGATCTCTCGCGCGGCTGTAGGCTCAACCTACTACAGACGCGGTGTGAGAAGACAGCGACCCTTGAGTAGGCGGACATGGGCCGAGGTGATCAACAAGCGGATTCTGAACAGCCAGGTGGAGGTGATCAATGCCCGGGCGATTCAGGCAGGGGACATTCCGGCCGATTGCTGCGGCTGTCGTCCCGATCATTCTGGCCACCCTTGCCCTGGTTGGATGCGGTTCGTCCGAGGAACCGCCGCGATCGTATATGGCGACTCCGTCCGTAGACGACGTCGTGGGCTTTCGCGTGGGACTTGCAGGCCGGGTGGACCTGAAGACGCCCGGCCCACTTCCTGATCGAGACTCCCTGAGTCGCCTCCTCGACGCTCTGAGCAGAAGTCCCGTCACCGAGTTTGCGCCGGAATCGCCCGGGGAACTCGTGGCGGTAGTCCTCTCGTTGAACGACGGAACAGTCCTGT
>JAMDDA010000021.1 GCA_023488925.1 Actinomycetota bacterium | reverse complement strand
GTCGTAGTTCACCGTGATGCCTCGGCCGCGGAACAGGCCGTCCACGAGGTCAACACCGGCATGTATGTGCTCCCGGGGCGGGAGGCGCTGGAGATCCTGCGCGGGGTGGGCACCGCCAACGACCAGGGCGAAGTCTACCTCACCGACGTGGTCGAGGGCCTGGTGCGCCGCGGCGCCCGGGTGGCCGCCCACGTCACCCCCGACCCGGCGGCGGCGCTGGGAGTCAACTCCCGGGCGGAGCTGGCCGAGGCCCAGGCCATCATGCGGGAACGCATCGCCCGGGCCTGGATGCTGGCCGGGGTGACCATCGAGGACCCACAGTCCACCCACATCGACGCCACCGTGGCCTTGGAGTCCGACGTGACCATCCTCCCCTTCACCTGCCTGCGTGGTACCACCCGGGTGGGGCGGGGCAGCGAGATCGGTCCGGCCGCTACGCTCGTCGATACGGTGGTGGGGGAGGACTGCCGGGTGCGCCATGCCTATGCCGAGGGCGCGCGCCTGGAGAGGGGGGCGTCGGTCGGGCCGTTCACCTATCTGCGCCCCGAGGCGCACCTCCTGGAGAAAGCGAAGGCCGGTGCCTTCGTGGAGATCAAGAAGAGCACCGTGGGGCGGGGCAGTAAGGTGCCCCACCTGAGCTACATCGGCGACACCACCATCGGTGCAGGCACGAACATCGGCGCCGGAAACATCACGGCGAACTACGACGGGTACCGGAAACACCCGACGGTCATCGGTGATAACGTGAAAACGGGCTCCGACACGGTCTTCGTGGCTCCCGTGCAGGTGGGGGACGGCTCCGTGATCGGGGCCGGTTCCGTCATCACCAAGGACGTCCCCGCGGGGGCCCTGGGCATCGCCCGGAGTCGGCAAAAGAACATCCTCGGCTGGGCCGGGCGGCGCCGGGCGGAGGAGGAGAGCGAGAAGGATCGAGGGCATGGAGGGACTGATGACTGACGGGGCGCCTCGGACAAGCGTGCGCACGCCGACCCAGCGATCGTTGATGCTGTTCTCGGGTCGGGGCAACCCCGAGCTAGGTGCCAAGATTGCGGAGAAGCTGGGTATCACGCTCGGCCGCGTGCTCATCAAGACCTTCGCCGACGGAGAGATCTACGTGAAGTACGAGGAGAGCATCCGCGGCTCCGACGTCTTCATCGTCCAGCCTACCTGCCGTCCGGTCAACGAGAACCTCATGGAGCTTCTCATCATGATTCAGGCGGCCAAGCTGGCCTCCGCTCATCGCATCACGGCGGTGGTACCCTGGTACGGCTATTCGCGCCAGGACAAGAAGAGTCAACCCCGCGAGCCCATCACCGCCCGCCTGGTGGCGGACCTGGTGACCGCCGCCGGGGCCGACCGCGTGCTGACCATGGACCTGCACGCCGGCCAGCTGCAGGGGTTCTTCAGCATCCCGGTAGACCACATGACTGCCGTGCCCATGCTGGCCGACTACTTCCGGTTCAAGTCGCTCGAGAATATCGTGGTGGTCTCGCCCGATGCCGGCGGTCTCAAGATGGCCAAGCGTTTCGGCGACCGGCTGGGGGCCTCTCTGGCAGTGCTGACCAAGCTGCGGCCCGACCACAACGTGGCCCGGGTCATGCACGTCATCGGCGACGTGGCCGGCAAGTCGGCCATCATCGTCGACGACATCATCGACACCGCCGGCACCCTGTGCAATGGAGTGGAGGCTCTGCTGGAGAGAGGCGCGACCGAGGTGTACGCCGCCGCCACCCACCCGGTGCTGTCCGGGCCCGCCTATGAACGCATCGCTGGCTCGGCTCTGAAGGAGCTCGTGGTGACCGACACCATTCCCCTGCGGTCGGAGGCCGACCGGAGCAAGATCGTGGTGTTGTCGACGGCGGGGATTCTGGCGGATACCATACAAAACGTGTTTGCCAACGAGTCGGTGAGCGCTCTGTTCCAGGGAGAGAACCAGCTTTTCTAGTAGGCTGCTGAAGAACCAACTGTCACGCCACGTTCGGCTCCGACCGAGAGCCAAGATACAAGGGGCCAAAATACAGGTATTCTTGGTCCCGAACGCGGCGGTCACGGCCTTTTTCGGCGGCCTGCCAGGCTTTTCCCAAACTGTGCAGCAACTCGAGGAGGAGCACCATGGATACTGTGAAGCTGTTCGTGCGGCGGCGGGAGGAGGCGGGCAAGGGCCCGGCCCGCCGACTGCGCAAGGCCGGTCATGTGCCCGCCGTGGTCTATGGGCGGGGCCGGGAGACCGTCCCCCTGATCCTGGGGGTGTCCGACGTTCGTGCCGCCTTGGCCCACGGGCACAACGTGGTGCTGGAGCTGCAGTATCCCGGTGACGATCGCGCGAAGAGCTACGCCGTGGTCAAGGAGATCCAGCATCACCCCACCCGGGCCCAGATTCTGCATGTGGACCTGCAAGAGGTCGATCTGCAGCGGGAGATCGAGGCGGCTGTGCCCATCGAGCTGGTGGGTGACGCCGCTGGTGTGGCCGAAGGCGGCATGGTCGACCAGCAGCACCGGGAGGTGGTCGTGCGGGCTCGGCCGACCGAGGTGCCGGCTTCGCTGCAGTTGGACATCAGTGGGTTGGGTATCGGGGGGCATGCGACCGTGGCGGAACTGGCGGCCCCGGCGGGCGTCGAAATCGTCGACGATCCGGAGACCCTGGTGGTCGTCATCCACCCACCGCGCCTGGCCGGAGAGCTCGAGGGTGAACTTGAAATGGGAGTCGAGGGCGGACCGGGCGAGGCAGGCGCCGCCGGCGAGGAGAGGCGGGAGACCTCGGCCGAGTAGTGACGGAACCGGGGTACGGGCTGTGGCCCGTGCCCCGGCCCGGCTCGGACCTCTACACCCATCCATGGCCGCGTGCGACACATGTTCCTGATTGCCGCTCTGGGCAACCCGGGCTCCCGATACGAGAAGAACCGCCACAACGTGGGCTTCATGGTGGCCGAGGAGCTGCGTCGCCGGCACGGCTGGGGGGCCTTCAGGTCCCGCTTCCAGGGACTCGTCGGTGAGGGGCACATGTGCGGGCGGCGTGTCCTCCTGCTTCTGCCCATGACCTATATGAACCGCTCCGGCCAGGCCGTGGCCGAGGCGACCCGTTTCTACCGCGTGCCCATCGAGCGGATCCTGGCCGTGCACGACGAGGTGGAGCTCCCTTTCGGCGAGGTGCGCCTGAAGAGGGCCGGTGGTCTTGGCGGTCACAACGGGCTGCGGAGTCTCGCAGAGAGTCTGGGCTCCCGTGATTTCTGGCGGGTGAGGGTGGGCGTGGGCCGGCCGAGCGACCACCGCATGAGCCTGGCGGACTTCGTGTTGAGCGATTTCTCGGAGTCCCGGGACGACGTACTGGCTTTGATCGTTCAGGCGGCCGACGCCGTGGAGGCGTGGCTGGCGGCGGAGGGTGCGCCGTGCCCCGCCTGACCGCGTTCCTGCACGACCTAGCCCCCTTTCGGGAAGCCCTGGAGGGCGGGCGCCGCGGGGCCGTGCATTTGTCTTCGCCGTCCTTCGCTCACGCCTACCTGCTGGCGGGCTTCCTGGCCTCCCCGCCCTGGAACAGCTCGGCCTGCTTGGTGGCGGCTCCCACCCAGGAGTCCGCGGAGGAGGTCCGCCGGGAGCTTTCCCTGTTCTTGGCCCGGCCGGTGTTCTTCCTGCCGGCGCGGGGCGTGTGGTACGGGCCCGAGGCCGAGGCGCCCCCGCGGGTGGTCGGGCGGCGCGCGCAGGCTCTCGAGGCTCTTCGCGCCGGGGGCGTCGTGGTGGCGGAGGCCGTCACCCTCATGGAGACCGTGCTGCCCGGCCGCGGGCGGCCCCTCGCGCTGAAGGTGGGGGAACATGCCGACTTCGAGGGCTTGGTCGAGCGCCTGGTCGATCTGGGCTACCAACGGGTGGACCAAGTGGAGGAGGCCGGCGAGTTCGCCGTGCGGGGCGGCCTCATGGACATCTTCCCCACCACCGAGCCGGCTCCCGTTCGGGTGGAGTTCTGGGGGGACGAGGTGGAGAGTCTGCGCCGTTTCTCGGTCTACTCGCAACGATCTTTGGCCGCCCTGGACACGGTACAGGTGCCGGCGGCCGCGGAGGAGACCGGGGAACCGGCCCGGGCCGTCACCGAGATGTTGCCCGCCGGCACCCGGGTGCTGCGGGTGGACCCGGCTCGAGCTGCGGTCCGGGTGGCGGCGTTCCAAGGAGATCTGGCCGACGTGTTCGGCCAGAACGGGGAACAACGACCGGGGCGGGAGTTTTACCTCGACTGGGAGGCAGTCGAAGCCGCGCTCGCGCATTTCCCCCAAGTGACCATCGCCGGCGGTGCCGGCGAGGGGCGGGGGGAGGGGAAGGTTGCCGGCGCCGCCGTGACCGTGCGCGCCACGAGCGGCGACCTCACCGCCACCAGTCTGCCCGAGGCCGAGCGCGAGCTCGAGCGGATGGCCGGAGACGGCTACCGAGTGGTGGTGGCCTTCGAGTCGCGGGCCGAGGCGGAACGGGCCGTCTACATCTTGAAGCGGGTGGCCGGCCGGCCGGCCGGGCCGGCCGATGTGCCCGAGGCTCCGGGGATCACCTATCTGGCGGCCGCACACCGGCGCCATTTTCTCCTGCCGGAGATCAAGCTGGCTCTGCTCACCGACGCCCAGATCTTTCCCCGCCGGCGCAAGGCGGCCGGCGAACGGCGTCTGGTGGTGGGGGCCGAGCTCTCCAGCTTCCGCGATCTCCGCCGGGGCGACTACGTGGTGCACGAGGACCACGGTATCGGGAAGTTCGTCGGGCTTTCCACCAAGACGGTGGCCGGCGTCACCCGTGACTACCTGGATATCGCGTTCCGCGACGGTGACATGCTCTACATCCCCCACGACCAGATCGACAAGGTCAGCAAGTATGTGGGGGCGGACGCCGCTCCTCCCGCTCTGAGCAAGCTGGGAGGCAAGGCTTGGGAGCAGGTCAAGAATCGGGCCCGCCGGGCGGTGCGCGAGTTGGCCGGAGATCTCCTGCAGCTGTACGCACTCCGCCGCACGATCGAGGGCTATGCCTTCTCTGAGGACGGCGAGTGGCAGCGTCGTTTCGAACAGACATTTCCCTATGAGGAGACCGAAGACCAGCAGCGGGCCATCGACGCCGTGAAAGACGACATGGAAGGCCCGCAACCCATGGACCGTCTGATCTGCGGCGACGTAGGCTACGGCAAGACCGAGGTGGCCTTGCGGGCCGCCTTCAAGGCGGCCATGGACGGCAAGCAGGTGATGGTGCTGGTGCCCACCACCATCCTGGCCCAGCAGCACTATGGTACCTTTCGCGAACGCCTGACCGAATTCCCGGTGAAGGTGGAAATGATCTCGCGCTTCCGGCGACCCAGGGAGCAGCGTCGCATTCTGGAGGACTTCGCCGCGGGCAAGGTGGATGTGCTGGTGGGTACGCACCGCCTTCTCAGCCAGGACGTGGCCCCGAAGGACCTGGGCCTGGTCATCGTGGACGAGGAGCAGCGTTTCGGCGTGGCCCAGAAGGAGGCTCTGCGTAATCTCAAGCTCAAGGTCGACGTGCTCACGCTCTCGGCAACGCCCATCCCCCGCACGCTGCAGATGTCCCTGGCCGGGGTGCGCGACATCTCGGTGATCGAGACGCCGCCCCGCGACCGGCATCCCATCCAGACGTACGTGGGCGTGTACGACGAGGGCATGGTGAAGCGGGCCATCGAGCGCGAGGTGGACCGCGGCGGCCAGGTTTTCTACCTGCACAACCGGGTGGAGACCATCGACCGCACCGCCGCGCGTCTGGCCGAGCTCATGCCCCGGGTGCGCTTCGCCGTGGCCCATGGGCAGATGGCCGAGCAGGAGCTCGAACGGGTCATGCTCGACTTCTTGCGGGGCGACGCGGACGTGTTGGTCTCCACCACCATCATCGAGAGCGGCCTCGACATCCCGAACGCCAACACCCTGATCGTGGAACGCGCCGATCTCTTGGGCCTTGCCCAGCTCTACCAGATCCGCGGCCGTATCGGGCGCTCGAGTCGGGTGGCGCACGCTTTTCTCTTCCATCCCGACGAAGCCGTGCTCACCGAGGAGGCCATGGCGCGTCTCTCTACCCTGGCCGACTACACCGAGCTGGGCTCCGGCTTCAAGATCGCCATGCGCGATCTGGAGATCCGGGGGGCGGGCAATCTGCTGGGCGACGAGCAATCGGGCCACATCGCCGCAGTGGGGTTCGAGATGTACCTTGCCATGCTCCAGCAGACGGTGGAGACTCTGCAGGGCCGGGCGTCGGCGGTGGAACGGATGCCCCGGGTGGACGTGGGCGTCAGTGCCTTCGTCCCCTCGTCCTTCATCGCGTACGAAGCGGCCAAGGTCGACCTGCATCGGCGCATCGCCTCCGCCCGCACCGCCGACGAGCTCGCCCAGCTGCGTGAGGAGTTGCGCGACCGTTTCGGCGAGGTGCCCGAGCCGGTGGACAATCTCATTTTCTTGGGTGAGGTGCGGGTAGCTCTCCAGACCCTGGGCGCCGATTCGCTCACCGCCCGCCAACAGAAGCTCACGATCACCGGCCTGCATCTGCCCAAGGGGAGCCGCGAGCTCCTGCGCGGCCGGGACGCCCGCTACGCCTACGCCCCGGCCGTGGGCCGCTTCGACATGGTGTATCGCGGGGAGGGGCCCGGGGTGCGGGCGGTCGTCGAGCGGGTGCTCGGTGATATACTCGGCGTCTGGTCCGGGGAAGCCCAAGGAGCGGCGTAGGACATCCCGGGCGCAGACCCTTCGCCGTCGACCCGATCACATGACGAGACAAGAGAGGTTCAGCGTGTTCAAGAAGCTGATGGCGGTCGCTGTGCTGCTGGGGTTCGCGTTTCTCGGCTTTGGGTGCGGCGGCGACCTGCCCAAGGGCGCTGTGGCGAAAGTGGGAGACAAGGTCATCACGCAGGAACAGTTCGATACCCGCGTCA
>JAMDDA010000095.1 GCA_023488925.1 Actinomycetota bacterium | reverse complement strand
TACCTGGGCAAGGAGACGGTGCAGAACATCCTGGTCTTCCGGCTGGCCAACGCCATCTTCGAGCCGGTTTGGAACCGCCAGTTCGTGGACCACGTGCAAATCACCGTCGCCGAGGATCTCGGAGTGGAGGGCCGGGGTGCCTACTACGAGGAAGCCGGGGCCTTGCGGGATATCATCCAGAACCACATGCTGCAGCTGCTGGCCCTGGTGGCCATGGAACCTCCGACGGCCTTCGGGGCGGGGCCGGTGCGCGACGAGAAGGTCAAGGTCTTGCGCAGCCTGCGCCCGCTTGTGGGCGGGCAGGTCGACGCCGACGTCGTGCGGGGGCAGTACGTGGCCGGGCTTTCCGGCGGCCAGCGGGTGCCCGGCTACCGCGAGGAGAAAGGGGTGGCTCCCGCCTCCCGCACCGAGACCTTCGTGGCCATGCGGGTCTTCGTGGACAGTTGGCGTTGGGCCGATGTGCCCTTCTATCTACGCACGGGCAAGCGGCTGGCCAAGCGTGCCACCGAGGTGGCCATCCAGTTCAAACGGCCTCCCCTCTTGCTGTTCGGGGCAGAGGCGGCCGCGGAGCTCGAGCCCAACGTGCTGGCCATGCACATCCAGCCGAACGAAGGCATCACCTTGAAGTTCGGTTCCAAGGTGCCCGGCCCGGTGGTGCACGTGCACCAAGTGAACATGGACTTCAGCTACGGCACCTCTTTCGGAGTGCGGACCGCCGACGCCTACGAGCGCCTCCTCCTCGACTGCATGCTGGGGGACTCCACGCTCTTCACCCGTGACGACGGGGTGGAAGCGGCCTGGACCTTCATCGACGGCATCGTCGAGCGCTGGCGCAGTCCCGGGTATCCACCGCCCGAGCCGTACGAGTCGGGCGGCTGGGGCCCGCCCGGAGCGGAGCAACTGGTCGACCGGGACGGTCGCCAGTGGCGGCGGCTGTGAGGGGGCGGGGGTGAGCCCTCCCGGGGAGGCGGATATGGGTGCCATCGCCGACGAAGAACTGGTTTTCACCTTGGGGAGCTCGCGCAAGGTCGACCTGGGCCGGGCCGAGCAGGAGCTGCAGGAGTTGTGGCACGCGGCCGGCGACGAAGCCCGGCGTCAGGGGGAGGAGGGGGTCCTGCGCCTGCGCGAGTTCAACTTTGTCGCTTACGCCGGCGGGGAGGACATGGCTGACCGAATATCGGCCGTGGTGGCCCGCCTCGCGCAGCGCCATCCGGGCCGTGCCATCGTTCTGCTGGATGCCGGCCCGGGGCAGGCCGGTGCCGAGTTGGTCGAAGCCTGGGTGTCGGCCGCGTGTTACCGGACCCGGGAGGGCGGGCGCCACGTCTGTTGGGAGCAGGTGACCGTGCCGGCGCGCGGAGAGGCCGTCGGTTTGTTGCACACGGCCGCCATGCGGCTGCTGGTCCCGGAACTGCCCACGGTTCTCTGGTGGCCGGGGGAGCCCGTGCTGGACGGGCACATCTTCCGCCAACTGGGCGAGGTTTCGGATATGGTGCTGGTCGACAGTGCCGGTTTCCGTGATCCTCTGGGCGGATTGGTGGCTTTGGCCGGAGTGGCGGCCGACCGCTCCCGCAACTTCGCGCTCGATGATCTCAACTGGGCGCGCCTTACGCCCTGGCGCGAGGTTACCGCCGACCTCTTCGAAGATCCCTCGCGGCGAGTCTGGCTCCCCCGGATCGAGCGTGTACTGGTGGAGTACGGCAGTGAGGACACCTACGCCAGCCCCCGCCGGGCCCTCGAGCCGGCCGCCGCCCGGGCCCTCTTACTCGTGGGGTGGCTGGCCTCGCGTCTGGGCTGGAGGCCGGTCGGTGACGCCGGACAAGGCGACGACCAGGCCCTGCGCGTCCGGTTCGCCCGGGGGGCAACTGCCGAGGCCGGCGAGATAGAGGTACTGCTGGCACCCCGGGAGACGCCCTGCGGGGTGCCGGGTGGTCTGGTGGGCGTGCACCTGTACGTCGGTCCGACCGGGGGAGCCTCCGCCCCGACCGTGCTCTCCGTGGCGCGGATGGGCGAGGCGTGTGTGTGCGCGGCCCGGGTGCGTCGAGGGCAGGGCGGCGCGGAAGAGCTGGTACGCACGGTGGACGTGTCGCCCCGGCCGGAGGACCGGCTCCTCTCCGAGGAGCTCGATCTTCTGGGTCCCGACCCGGTGTACGAGGAAGCCCTGCGCATGGCGGCCGCCTTGGCTGCGTTGCCCGGCGCGCAGGGCCTGCGTGGCCGGCAAGGGGGGGTGGAGGCGTGTTGAGCGGAGGGGCGACCGGAGCGGAGGGTGGTGAGAAGGTCCTGCTCGACGGCGGGCGGCTGCGCCGCACGCTCACGCGCATCGCTCACGAGATCGCCGAACAGTCTCCGGAGCTGGGTGATCTTGCCCTGGTCGGTATCCAGCGCCGCGGGGTGGAGCTGGCCGCCCGCCTGGCCGACCTGCTTGCCGAGCATTACGGCATCCGTCCGCCCACCGGGGCGATCGATATCACCTTCTACCGCGATGATATCGACACCCGCGTGCCCGGGTCGGCCTACGACCAGCCGGTGGTGCATTCCACCTCGGTACCTTTCGCCGTCGAAGGGCGCACGATCGTGTTGGTAGACGATGTGCTCTTCACGGGGCGCACCATCCGGGCGGCCATCGACGCCCTGTTCGACTATGGTCGTCCCAGCGCCGTGAGGCTCGCTGTCTTGGTGGACCGCGGTCATCGCGAACTCCCCATCCGCCCGGATTTCGTGGGCAAGAACGTGCCCACCAGCCGCAGCGAACGGATCAGCGTGCGGTTGGTCGAGCTGGACGGGGTAGACGAGGTGGTGCTGGAGCGGCGCGCCCCCGCGGAGTGAGACGGGATTCCCGGAGTCACGGCAGCGGTTTGCGGGGCCGGGAGGGTCCGAGGTACGGCCGGTTGTCCGGGTGCTGCACCGACTGGCCGATTTGCCGGAAGAGACCTTGCCACTCCACGTAGGCCAGGTTGTAGTCGGCGTCAAAAGGCACGAAAGTCTCCTTGGTGAGATGCCACCACACGATGTCGTCGCCGTCGTCCTCGATCCGGCAGAAGCCGTGGGCCAGATGGGCCCAGATGGCCGCGCGCAGCGCCGCGAGGCGTTGTTCTCGGGGTCGGGCGGCTTTCTCGAGGCGGGCGGGGTGGTCGGCGGGCAACGAGGCGTCGAGCTGGTCGGAGACGGCCAGGTGTTTCTCGGCGTGGCGGGCCACCAGCGTGTCGAGGTAGTCGTTGGGCTCGTCGAAGGTGAGGCGGGTGCGGTCCGGCCGAGCCCAGCACCAGCCGTTCTTGAGCCAGTCCCATTCCGCCTGGGTGAGTGCGGCCAGGGTGATCCCCACCGAGTGGCCCCGGGCGAGGCGACGTTCGGCGTCGGCGCGCACCAGCCGGCCGAGCCAGGCGTGGGGACCCTCGTGGCGGGCGGGCAGGGTGAGTGTCTTGGACATGGCGGCCCCCTTTCGGAGCGACGCGGCTTCACCGAGGGATAGGTGCACTGTAGCACGAGGCGCTGCGGTTGCTGGGGTGGATCGCGGGTCGTGAGCGTCCGCGCCTCGCGCTCGTACCGAGTAGCACGAGGCGCTGCGGTTATTCGGGGGGATCGCACCGCATGGTGAACCGGAGCCCTTCTCGCGGGCGCCGGCAGGCGCTACCATGAGACGACCTTTAAACGTGTCCTGTGAGACCGAAAGGGAACCGCCATGCACTTGCTCTCCGTCGACGATCTCTCCCCGGCCGACATCGACACCCTCTTCCGGCTGAGCGACGGCTTCCTGGAGGTGGCTTCGCGCCCCATCAAGAAGGTCCCCACCCTGCGGGGCCGTACCCAGATCAACATGTTCTTCGAAGCCTCCACCAGAACCCTCACCTCGTTCGAGCTGGCCGGCAAGCGTCTCTCGGCCGATGTGGTGAACATCAAAGCCTCGGGATCGAGCGTCAGCAAGGGCGAGAGCCTGAAAGACACCATCCTCACCCTGGAGAGCTACCGGCCGGACATCATCGTGATGCGCCACCACCAGGTGGGGGCCTGCCGCATGGCGGCGCGGTACACCACCGCCCGCGTGGTGAACGCCGGCGACGGGGCCGGGGAGCACCCCACGCAGTGCCTGCTCGACCTCTACAGCCTGCGCCGCACCTACGGCCGGCTGGAGGGTCTCAAGGTGGCGATCGTGGGGGACGTCCTCCGCAGCCGGGTGGCCCGTTCGAATGTATTCGGCTTCCGGAAGATGGGCATCGACGTCCGTCTGGTGGGCCCGCCCACCCTCATCCCTCCCGGCATCGAGCACTGGGGGGTCCCCGTGTACCACGACCTGGAGGCCCTGGACGAGGTGGACGTGGTCTACGTGTTGCGCATGCAGCTCGAGCGGGCCAAGGGCAAGGTGCCTCCGGTGCCCAGTCTGCGGGAATACAGCCGGCTCTGGGGGCTTTCCCCGCGAAGACTGCGCCCCGACCAGCGCGTGATGCACCCGGGCCCCATCAACCGAGGCGTGGAGATCACGGGCGACTTGGCCGACAGCGACCGCTCACTGATCCTGCATCAGGTGGAGTCGGGGTTGGCCGTGCGCATGGCCATCCTGTACCACGTGCTGGCGCCCCATCCGCAAGCGGCCTGAGGGGCGAGCCGCCCGCCCTCTGCAAGCGAGGCGATATCTGTCGGGAAAAAGCCCTTGCCTTCGGCCGTGCCTTAGGGTAGCCTAATACGCGACGTTAGCCATGAGGAAGCGCGGCGGCCCCGCGGTATCACCACGACGAATGGGCAACGGGGACGTCGCCTTCGCGCCCGTGAGGAGGTTCCATGGTTTCATCCTTCCTGATCACGTTGCGGGAGGGTCTGGAGGCGGCCCTGATCGTGGGTCTCGTGCTGGCGGCGGTGCGGAAGGCCGGCGCCCAGCGAATGGTGCGGTCGGTTTGGTATGGGGTGGGTGCCGCCGTCGGACTGAGCTTGGCGGCCGGACTCGGCTTTGGCTTGACCGTGGGCAGCCTGCCCGACGATGTCGGGGAGGCCGTGGAAGGGGCGGCCAGTCTGGCGGCCGTGGGCGTACTCACCTTCATGATCTTCTGGATGCGTCGGCAGGCCCGCTACATGGCCGCCGAGATCGATGCCAAGGTGAGCGCGGCAGCGGGGCTGGGTTCGGGCTGGGCCGTGGGGCTGCTGGCTTTCGCAGCCGTTCTGCGGGAGGGGCTCGAGACCGCCCTTTTCCTGTTCGCGGCGCTCACGTCCACCGGCACGGCGGCCGGCGCCGGGGGGGCCGTTCTCGGCCTGGTCGGGGCCGTTGCCGTCGGCTACGCCCTCTACCGGGGGAGTATCCGGCTCGATCTGGGGAAGTTCTTCTGGGCGACGGGCGCGCTGCTCCTGGTCTTGGGCGCCGGCCTGCTGGCGTACGGCATCCACGAGCTGCAGGAGTTCGGCCTGCTGCCGGCCGTGGTGGAGCATCTCTGGGACACGAACGGCATCTTGAACGAGAAAGTCGGGTGGGGCGCCCTCCTCAAGGGACTCGTGGGCTATAACGGCGATCCTTCGCTCGTCGAGGTGGCGGCGTACTGGGCCTACCTGCTGTCCGTGGGCTTCCTTTTCTTGCGCCCCGCGCGGAGTGTGGGCCTTACGAGCGGCACCTCGGGAGTGGAGCGGGTCACCGGGGAAGAGCCGGCGGCGCGGTGAAGGCGGGCGGGCCGCCGAGCTTCGCCGGGCAAGGGGGAGACAACCTGGGCGGTGAGCCGGTCCGCCGCCCGGTGAGCCGGTCCCCCGCCCTGACTCTCACTCCCAGACCGGTCGCCCGGGGTTCGCCCCGGGCGACCCCCGGGCGTACCCTCACCCTTCGGGTGGATCGTTCACTCCGGGGGGATATACCCCAGGTCTTTCCGGCCGTGGGCCAGGCGGGGGCGCAACATGTGCTCCCGAATGAGGGTGGCGAGCTCGTTCGGGTCGTCGAGCATGCAATACCTGTCGTCGCCGTCTTTTACCTTGAGGATGACGCACCTGTCCTCGAGCACGACGTCGTAGATGGTCTCCAAAGGCACGACGTCGGGGGCGTCGGTGTCCATGCCGATGAGGACGGCGGCGGTGGTGAGGCTGATCTCGCCGTTCTCCCACAGGATGCGCTCCTCGGCCGCTCCGGCCTGAATGCCTGATTGTTGCAGGCCGGCCAGGGACCCGAGGGCGGCACCGCACGTGCGGCAGAACCTCTCGACGTCGCCATTCTCGGTTCCGCAGTTGTAGCAGGTCTTGCTCACGAGCTCCTCCTTCGCCCCAACCACACCCGGCACTCCGTACACATCCATACTACCCGTACGGGCCCGAAATAGGCCGCGCCCTCCGAGCGCCCGGGTCGCCGGTGGTGGATCCTCGGTCCCGGGTACTGATACCATAGGGACGCCTTTAAACGTGTCCCGTGAGACCGAAAGGAACCCCAATGTCGCCCTCCGCTCTTCCGCCGGCGCCGCGGCTGGCCTGCCGGCCGGCGCCACCCGTGCGTCTCCTCTTGCCCCGCGTCCGCCTGCTCGACCCGGAGCTCGGCCTCGACTGCCTGGCCGACCTGCTCCTCGACGGGGGGCGCATCGCCGCCGTCGGCGAAGACCTGCCTGTCTCCTCCGGCGCGCGGGTTGTGGAGGGAGCCGCCGGGTGCGCCGTATTCCCCGGATTCGTCGATATCCACGCCCACCTGCGTACTCCGGGTCAGGAGTACAAGGAAGACCTGGCCTCGGCGACTCGGGCGGCGGCGGCCGGGGGATTCGTGGTGGTGGTCGGCATGGCCAACACCGACCCGGTGGTAGACACCGGCCCCCTGGCTACCTGGGTGCTCGATCAGGCCGCAGAGCGGGCCTCCGTGCGCGTGGGTCAAGTGGGTGCGGTCAGTCGGGGTCTGCGCGGGGAGGCCCTGGCCGAACTGCGGGAGCTGGCGGAAGCCGGGGCGGCCGCCTTCTCCGACGACGGTCGCCCTCTGCGTGACGTGGATCTGTTCCTTCATGCCCTGCGTTACTTGCGCGGAACCGGGCGCCCACCC
>JAMDDA010000087.1:3347-7020 GCA_023488925.1 Actinomycetota bacterium | reverse complement strand
CTTGAGACGAATGGCTTCAGCTTCCCCCTCCGCCTCGATCTTCTTCTTTTCCGCTTCGGCCTGGGCGTTGATGATGGTCTGTTGCTTGATCGCCTCCTGCTTGGCGATGTTGTTCTGCTCGGTGAGAGCGTTTTGCTTGGCGATCTGCTTGGCCTCCACAGCGGCGACATAGTCGGGGGCGAAAGTGATGCGCCGGATGAGATACTGGTCGATCATCACGCCATGCTGGGCGAACGCCTGTTCGAGCCGGCTCTGGATGAGGTCCTGAGCGTCAGCTTGACCCTGCTGGGTGTAGAGGGCCTCGGCCGAAAACCCCTTCGGCACCTCGCGGGACAGCGAGCGGGAAAAGGCTTTGACCACGTTCTCCACCACCGCGTTCATGTCACCCACCTCCTGCGCGATGACAGGTGCATCCTTGGCCGGGATACGGAAAAGCACGGTGAAGGTGAGCTGCACGGTTTGGCCGTCACTGGTGGTGCTGTCGACTACATAGTCGGTGTAGTTGGCCTGGGAGGTATCGGGGTTCTCGGATGCCTCGTAACTCGTCACCTTGGTCGAGTACAGGACCACTTGATCCAGGAATGGTATCTTGAAGTGGAAGCCCGGTTCGAACACGGTTTGTTGCACCTTGCCCAACCGCTTGACCACGCCGACGGTACCCGCCTCGACCTGCGTGTAGGAGCTTACAAGCGCGACAACGAGGAAGACGGCTGCTCCGATCCCCCAGCCTATGACCCAGGGACGAGCGCCGCGCAGGCGGGCTCGCTCCCCTTGGGGTTCCTGCGAGGCGGGCGCCCCCTTGTTTTTTCGGAGGAAGCGGCTCGAAAGCGCGGCTCCCTTGAGAATCGACCCCAGCACCAGGGGAAATATGATCAAGGTGACAATGACGGTGGTGAGGAACGTGCCCATGCGACCTCCTCTGTTACCCGGCGGCGCTTGCGCTGCCTTGTGCCTGCCCGACTACCCTGTGTATCGGCACGTGGGCCGGGAACCAAAGGGGAGCAGCTTCCGTTCCGCCTAGCACGCTGCCGAAGAAGACCTTGCGCGCCTGTACCTGGAGCTGATCGTGGTCCTCTTCCAGACCGTCGAGAATACCCGGGAGGTGGGGGAACGGAGTGGGGGATTGGGGGGTGGAACCCCGCGGCGAGGCCGAGGGGCCTCGCCGCGGATAAACATGAAGGCTCTCAGTCCCGGGTCAGGTAGGTCTCCTGGCCTCGTTGAACGACGCGGACGTCTGTGTTGCCCTCCGCCTCGAGGACCTTGCGCAGACCCTGGACCAAGGTGACGGGTTTGCGGTCGGTACCTTCCACCAGCGCGCTCCGCTCGCCGGTCGCCACGAAGTCCGCGATGATCTGTTTGTAAAAGCTGGTGCGCTGCCGAGAAGGAACAGGCTTGGGCACCAAAGTATAGCCCTTGCTGCGAGCCACAGTCAACCTCTCTTTCAGATCACACTACACAACAAGGCTTAACGCCTTACCGACAAGGAATTTATCATGAAACAGGAAGAGAGACAACATGCCTGTCTCATGTTCCGCGCTTGCCGACCAGAGGCAGGGTGCTCGCCCATAGCCAGAGAAACGCACTAGAGGGAGTGGAGAGGCTGAGGGAATCGGTAAAGCCGAATACCAGGAAGGCAATGGCCGCACCCATGATCCCCACCGCCACCGTTCTCTCTGGCGATTGGCCCATACCTTCTTTGAAAACTAAGATACTCATGCCCACGAACAGGCACACCATGGCCAGAAGCCCAGGTAGGCCTAAAGTGAGGGCCGTGTCGAGGAACACGTTGTGCGCGTGGGTCACTGTGAAAGACAGTCCCACGCTCTTATAAGGGTAGCGGGCCGGGAGAACCTCGTTCAACACTCCGAGACCGATACCGGTGAAGGCGTGATCTTGGATGCCGGCGAGCACGGAGGACCAGATGTCGAGCCGAGCCACCAGCTTCGTCTCCAAGGTCTCGTCCCTGAGGAAAAGGCCGAGAACGCGTCCGAGGAGAGAAGGATCCAGGGCGGCCGCTACGGCGCCCGCACCGGCCAGCCCGGCTGTTGCCCAGAACCAGTGGCGATTCCGGGCGATCAACAGCACAGCGAAGGCCACCATGATCGCGGCCAGCGCCGCGCGGGAGCCGGTCATGAAAACCACCAGGGAGCCACCCGCGGCCAGGGTGCGGGCACCGACGACGTGCTGGCGGCGGAGGGCGCCGGGCTCGTTGCGCGGGGGGAGCCGGCGCAAGGCCGGAGCAAGTGAGAAAGCCACGAAGGTGGCGAGGATGCCACCCGCCTGGTTCGGAGGCACGCCCTGGGCGAAGAAACCCAGAGGCAGGGAGCGGATGGAGGGGAGGGCCCCGTACACGCTGCTGAGGAACGAGAGCTTGTAGGTGGGCCAGCGTGTTCCCAGAAGCATCACGGTCAGCACCACCCATCCCCCGGCCAGATAGGCGTCGAGGAGGCGGGTCGCGTATCGAGAGCTCCGGTCGCCGGGCGCTCTGCGGGCCCACTCGGCGCCGGCAAGTACCAGGGCGGCTCCGAGTACCGTCTGGATCACCCAGGGTAAACTGGCGCCCAAGTCCGGAGTGGCCCACAGGGAGGCGACGGCCGCGAGGCCGAAGAGCCAGGCGCCCAGGCGCAGAAAGACGAGGCCATTCACGGCACTTGACCCGCCGGGCGCAGGAGCTTGGTGAGTCGCTCCATGAGCGGCCGGGCTCCCGGAGCCCTGCGCAGGCCCTCCTTGTAGGCGGCCCGGGCACGGTCGGGCTGGCCCAAGTCGAGGTAGCAGTCGCCCAAGGCGGCGAAGAGGTAGGGTTCGCGGCTCTCGGAGGCCGCGGCGGCTAGAAGCGCGGGAAGAGCTTCTGCTGGGCTGCGTGTGCGATGCGAGGCCAGAGCCCAGGCCGTGAGTAGAGCCGGGTCGGCGGGCAAATGCTCCACCCCCGTGCCGTACAGATCCCGGGCCAGGGACACCAGGCCGTCGCTCTCGAAGATCGCCCCCAGGCTGAGGTAGGCTTCGGGAAGGCGCGGGTCGAGGCGCAGAGCCGTCTTGAGATCCGAAACGGCCCGCGAACGTTCCCCCAGGAGCTCCCAGGTTTGCCCCGCCTGCAGGTGCGCGGCCCCGGTGTGGTCGATCTCCCGCGCCTGCTCGATCAGGGTACGGACACGCTCGGAGACGTCCGGAGGAAGGGGCCGTCCGCGCGGAGTGGCGCGGATGAGCGCTTGAGCCAGGGAGAAAGCGATGCTCTGGCGTTCTCGGGTTCCGGGGGGATTGGCTTGCATTTCGAACGCCGCCCGTTCGAGCACCGGCACTGCGTCCCCGGGGTAACCCAAAGCGAGAAGTCCACGCCCTATGCGGAGCAAGGGTACGGCCCGGCTGTGCGCCTCAGGGTCGAGAGGATCGGCGAGCAGGCCCGCGAAAGCCCGGCCCCGGGCGGGCTGGGCTGCCCGAGCGGCCTCGCGGTCGGCGGCCGCATAGACACTGGCGGCTGCTGCCAGGTACCAGTGACGGGCGAGCTTGGTTCGGCCCTCCTGCCGGGCGGTTTCTCCACGCTCTATGAGCAGGTTGCTTGCATCGATGCGCGAGTAGGCCTCCTCGGCCTCCTGCCAGTGGCCGGTGGCCGAGGCCACTTCCCCCAGCCAAAGCTCCCCGGTGCGGTCGAGGCGACCTCGCGCCCGGGCCTCGCGCA
>JAMDDA010000087.1:0-3337 GCA_023488925.1 Actinomycetota bacterium | reverse complement strand
CCGTCGGCCGGCGGGCGGCGGCTGCGCCGTACGTGCGCCAGAAAGACGGGTTGTCGCCCCGTGGCCCGGTCTTCCCTGCGCCGGCTTCCGCGATGGGAGGGGCGGCTTCGAGGATCTCGAGGGCCTGGGTGAGGGCCGCCGCATTGTCGGTGGCGGTGTACCGGTCCAGGAGGATGCTCGCCCGATTGACCGTCCAGAGCTCGTCCAGGAGCGGGAGGGTCAGCACGAAGAGGAGTCCGGCCATGCCCACGGCCAGCCACTGCCGGAAAGCGCAGCGGCCCAGTGCGCCGAGAGAGGGATGCACGAGCAGACGGCCCGGCCGGGCCATGAGCGTGAGCACAGCAGCCTCCGCTAGGAGACGCCTGGATCAGACGCCACATGATACCACGGGCCTCCCTGCAGATGGCTTGGAGACCGTTTCCGAATGACGCTTTGCCGTCGGGGTGCGATGGGCAGTGCGAGGCAAGGACCCAAGGGAGCGCTCGTAGGGGCGCTGCGGGCGCGACGGAGGATGCCGCAGCGCGCGTGCCCAGTGCGGCCGTGGCGGCCAAGGCTTCATTCTGAAACGGGCTGTTACAGGCCGACGGGTCGTCGTGTACCATTAGGCCAAGGAGCGCAGAGTGCCGCCAAGGAGCGCAGAGTGCCGCCAAGGAGCGCAGGGTGCCGACAGGGAGGAAACGGCATGGGTGCCGGAGAAGGGGGGCGGGAGGAGCCACGGCCTGAAAGCCCGGGCGCCGGAATGACGGCGGTGCCGGTCCGGGTGCCGGTCCGGGTGCGGGCCGGGGTGCTGGTGCTCTCCTTCCTATTGGTCGCACTCCTCGTCATGGGGTTGTCCACCCTCGTTCCGGGGTTGTCCACCCGCGCGGCGTGGGCTGCGGGCGACGTGGTCCTCGGCGACCCTACCTTCACCCAGGCGGTCGTGGATGCGGTCAACGCCGCCCGCGGCATCGCGGGGGAGGCGGCCGTCGCTCGGAGCGCCGCTCTCGATCGGGCAGCCCAGGCCCACGCGGAATACCTGGTGGCCAATGCCTCCCGCTGGGGCCCGGGCTTCGATGCCCATCGGGAGGATTCGACGCTGCCTGGGTTCTACGGGGAGACCTCGGCGGACCGGGTGCGGCGGGCCGGCTACCCTCACACCAAGGTCATGGAGGCCGTGCTGCGGCTGGAGACGTCCGCGGCGGACGGCTCCCCCTACAGCTCCGGTGCCGTGGTCTCGAGTTGGGTCGATCCACCTCTCCACCGTCGGGCGGTCATCGAGCGGTCTGTGTTGGAGGTGGCAGGTCTGGCCGCGCTCGTGGAGGGGGCGCCCACCGTCGGGCGGTCATCGAGCGGTCTGTGTTGGAGGTGGGTTTCGGCTATGCGTCGGACGGTTTCCACCACGCCTATGTGTTGGAAGCCGGCCAGGACTTCTTTGCCCCGCAGAAGCCGAGCGGCTTGCAGCCTTACCCGGCCGACGGCCAGCAGGGCGTGCCGGTCGGCTGGGAGAAGAACGAGAACCCCGATCCCTTCCCCGGGTTGAGCGGGGAGATCGGCTACCCGATCACCGTCTTTCCGGTGCACGGCGGCTCCGGGTTCGTCACCGCGCAGCTCTCCTTGACACGAGTGGGCGACACCGCGAAGGTGCCCGTGGCGCAAAGCCCGGCTCCCCGCAACTATGCGTTTGCGACGGCCGAGCCCCTTTTGCCGGGAACGGAGTACCATGCCGCTCTCTTCTATACCATGCGAAACGAGTACGATGGGTCGGAGACCTCCGGCGTGCTCGTGTGGGAGTTCACTACGGCCGGCCCGCCGCCTTCGACGACCACTACCGCGACGACCACTACCGCGACGACCACTACCGCGACGACCACTACGACCACTGCACCACCTGATCCAACCACCACGACGGTCCCGCCACCCGCGAGCTCGACCACGACGGTCCCGCCGCCTGCCTTCGTGGACGTCGCAGGGCACCCCTACCGGGCCGCCATCGAGGCGGTGGCCGCGGCGGGCATCGTGCAGGGCTCGTTCGACGCCCAGGGCCGGCGGATCTTTCGGCCTGACCAGCCGGTTGTGCGGCAGCAGTTCGCCAAGATGATCGTAGAGGCGCTGTCTCTCCCGGTGAGCGAAGCCGACGTTTGTCTTTTCGCGGATGTCGACCGCTCCGGCCCGGCCGAGCTCTACCCCGACAACTACGTGGCGGTGGCCGCCGCCTGGGGTATCACCCGGGGTACCACGCCTCACCGCCGCGCTTCTCCCCTTGGCGGCCCATCACCCGGGCGCAGGTGATCACGATGATCGTGCGGGCGGCCCGCACCGCGCGGCCGAGTGGGCTCAGCCCGCCACCGGCAGACTTTGTGGGACTGGTGCCTTCCCCGGACCCCACGCACGGCGAAAACATCCGCTGGGCGGAGAGCAACGGGCTGTTGCGGGGCATCACCCTGCCGGGGTGGGATATCTGGCATGAAGCGGACCGGGGCGAGGTGGCGCAGATGCTGTGGAATCTCATGCGGCTCAGCGGGGACTGACGCCGCGCTGCTGGTCCTCTCCCTGCCTGTTCCGTACGATGCCGATTCCTTCGTAGCGAAAACCCAACGCCACCAGAGTGTCGGCGTCGAGGGCGTTGCGGCCGTCGATGACCACGGGTTGCGCCATGAGGGCGCGCGCCCGACCCCAGTCGAGGTGTACGTACTCAGGCCACTCGGTGACCAGAACGCACGCGTCCGCCCCGGTAAGCGCTTCGAGGGCGGTCTCCGCGTACCTCACCGCCGGGAGCAGGCGCCGCATGTTCTCCACCGCCACCGGATCGCAGGCGACCACCTCGGCGCCCTCGGCCAGCAGCCGACTGGCCAAGACGATGGAAGAAGCCTCACGGACGTCGTCGGTGTTCGGCTTGAAGGCCAACCCCAGCAGGGCGATGCGGCGGCCGCGCAGCTCGTCGCCCAGGAAACGCTTGAGCTTACCGATGACGCGGCGTTTCTGCAGCTCGTTCACCTCGATCACGGCTGTGAGCAGCTGGAAGTGGTATCCGGAGTTACCGGCCAGCTGCTTGAGGGCGGAGACGTCCTTGGGAAAGCAGCTCCCTCCGTAGCCTATACCTGCCTGCAAGAAGTGGGGGCCGATGCGGTTGTCGAGACCCATCCCGTGAGCCACCACGCGCACGTCGGCTCCGGTGGCTTCGCACACGTTGGCGATCTCGTTGATGAAGCTGATCTTGGTCGCCAGGAACGCGTTCGATGCGTACTTGATCATCTCGGCCGAGGCCACGTCGGTGGTGACCAGGGTGCATCGGAGCGGAGCATAGAGAGCGGCCACCTGCTCGCGTACGGCCGGGTCGTCGGCGCCTACCACGACACGA
>JAMDDA010000137.1 GCA_023488925.1 Actinomycetota bacterium | reverse complement strand
ATCTCGGGGCACCTGGGTGGTCACTCGGCCCTCCGCCAGCGTGGAGAACTTCAGTTGCTCGGTGAGCGCGTGAGCGAGGTGCGCGTGCGGCCAGGTGTAGGTGGGCACTAGGAGCCTCCTTGGATACGCTCGATCGCGCGGCGGCCGGCCTCCTTGAGGCGAGTCTCGATGTAGTCAAGGGATGCCTGCCAGCCCGGGAAGAGGAAGGGCTTGCGCATGCCGGTCACGAAGACGCCCCATGTCGGCTTGGCGCCCGGTGCCGGCGCCAGCCACACCCGGCCCTTGCTGTCCTGCTCGTAGGCGGCCCGCCCGGGAGGATCCACCCAGCCCCACTCGTGCTTGGCCTGGTTATACAACGACTTCGCGATGTGGAAGGGTACGAAGTGGGGGACAGTGCCGAATTCCTTATACTTTGCGTAGGGGACGTTGGTGCCTACCAGCACCTCGAGCACCGAGCCGATCATCGCCTTGGCCCAGGTGATGGAGCCGAGCAGCGTGCCCTCGTTCACCATCTCTTGGTCCTCGATGATGGCCTGCACGCGGGACTGGACATGCTGGCCGATGTCATCGCCGGCAAGGGCGAACTCCTCCCGGAAGGCGGCCAGGGCCTGCTCCATGGCCTGCGGGGTAGCGACCAGGGAGGTGTCCAGGCGGACGCCCAGGTCGAAGTGCCGCGGCACCCCATAGCCAGGCATCAGCGAAGCGCCTCGAGGTCGAGCTCCAGGTGCTGCCCCCGGCGACCGGGGTTCACGAAGAGCACCCGGTAGCGGGCGGGCTGAGCGGCCACCGCGGACCCCTCGCGCGTGCGCACATTGCGGACCTCCGTCTTCTCTGTGATACCTCCGCGGTGCTCAACGGCCAGGCGCGCATCGAGCACCACACCCAGGCCGGCGGCCAGGTAGCGGCTGTGGCCGCTCATGCGCAGGAACTGGGCGGGGACGTCGGCGTGCAGAAGGGCGGCGGTTTCCTGGGGCTCGGCATTCACCGTGCTCTCGGCGAGCTCATAGATATCCACCAGCAAGTCAAACATCAGACAGCGGCCACCACGCTCGGCCGGTAGAAACCGCGCAGGCGTACCTTGACGTCGTAGCGCAGCAGGTTCTCCAGGGTGGCTGCTCGGTGGGCAGAGTCGCGGGAGGCTTGGAGGCCTCCGTCGGATACTGAGCCCCAGGGCACGAGCTCGTCCCGGCGGGAGACGGGGTCGCCCTTCCGGACGGCCAGCGCCTCCACCACGTCCATGAGCACACCCTTCGCCCGATCGGGGCAGGCAAGGCCCCACTTGCCGGTCACAGTGACCGCCACCCCCTCGCTGAAGGTGTAGGCGGCTCCCTCGTAAAGACCGGTCACCGACACCGAGGTCTTGGCCTTGAGCAGCCAGCCACCGGCCAGCAGCACGCAGGCCGAGGTGATGTCGCCCAGGGTCTCGGACACCGCTGAGGTCAGGCTGTCTAGGCGCTCGGGCAGGCAGAGCATCGAGAGGCCATCGCCGTAGACGTCGACGGCCCTGTCCACCGCGTCCACCGTCAGCCGGCGGCCCAGCTCGGCCTCCAAGAGATCGAGGGCTTCGGCCTCCAGCGGCTCGAGGTCCGCCTCGGTAAGGGCCTGTATCTCAGCCAGCAAGGAGTGGGCCTTGATCTCGGCTAGGGTGAGTACTCTGAGGGCCACTTACGCCACCAGCGTGTCTGTGAAGTTGGCGGGCGCTCCCACAGTGACCGCGCGCCCCAGGATGTTGGCGCAGGCGGTGGTGAAACCCACAGTCTCACCGGCCAGGTATGTCTTGGTGGCCCCGGCATTGGTGTCATAGGTGAGGTTGACGAGGGCTTCCCCGTCGACGAAGGCGGGCACAGTGCCCCCCGTCACCGCCGGCGCACCGACGTCGACGTCGGCCACGGTCTCGACCGGGGTCAGCGTGACGTCCGAGCCGTTATACCAGGTCTGCAGGACCCCGTCCGCGTCTTGCAGTTGCAGCTTCACCGTCTTGGTGACGGTGCCGGCCGGGGCGGCGTTTAGTGCAGCAGCTGAGCTTCCGGCGGCGGCTGGCGTGGCCACGATCTTGAGGCCGCTCTTGCCGGCCACCTTGGCCAGGCGGAGAAGGGCATTCAGAGCCGTGGTGGTCCTGGGCGTGCCGAGCTCGCCGGCCTCAAGTTCCTTGATCTTCATGGGGCATCAACCTTTCTGCTCGAGCAGGCCGCCTTTGAGCGCGCCCGGGGGCAGGGACTCGCGTGTGACGGCGCCACTCGTACCGGCGGAGCTGACCCCCGCCTTCTTGACGTCGGCCGCGGTGACACCCCGAAAGACACCGGTGGCCAGCACGTCGGCCCGCTCCTCGGCATTCGGGATGTGGTAGAGCTCGCCGGCCTTGGCACGGATGGTCTGACCGTTCACGATCACCGGGCCGAAGCTCGCGGGCCCATTCAGGACCACGTATTCGCGCGCAGACGCGCTAATCGAGGGCGCTTTATCGGTCGCCAACGCTTCCGCCAGCGCCTCGGGGCTCACCTCTTCGGCGCTCGCGCCCGAAGGTAGGGGTTGCTCGAGCTTCGCTTCTTCGGCAGCCGACAGTGCTGCCGATCTGGCCTTCGCCATGGTGTCCTCCAGCCGTCGGATTGAAGGGAGGGCGCCGGGCCAGCGCTCGGGGGGGGAAGCGCCGGCCCGGCTGGAGCATGGGAGGATGTCAGCCTCAGATGGTCATCCCGGTGATGATGACCGCCGCATCGAGTTCCTCGATGACCGGGTCGTCGTCCAGGTAAACGCTGTAGTAGCGCATGTCGTTCATGACCGAGCTCTTGCCCTCGGCGGCCTTGCGAATCCGTACGTCCCAGGTGTTGACGCTGATGAAGTTCATGGGATCGGCCAGGCAAACCTTGCCGTCGTCGAGCGAGGGCACCTCCACGATCTCGATCCCCATCGGCTTGGTCACCGCCTCGGCGCCCAGAAGAGCCATGTCGCCGGCACCGGTGGCCCGGTTCGACACGGCCTCCACCCAGCCGATGCGGGTAGCCGGATTCATCATCCAGCGCACCCGGCCCGCCCGCATGTACTTGGCCGGCATGGCCTTGTAGGCGGCGAAGAAGTGCTCCTTGCTGATGGCCCCGCCGTTGATCAGGGCCCCGTTCACGATGTGGGCGCCGGCCACGAGCTGCTTCCACCAGCCGTCGTTGAGGACCAAAAAGTCGTGATCCCCACCTGGAGCCGCGGCGGTATCACCGTTCCAGTGCAGATCTTCCAGATCGATGGCTAGCTGCCGGGTGAACATGCCCATGAGCTTGTCCTCCAGGGCCTCACCCTCGATGTTGTCGTGGAAGACCTCCTCCGAGACCTCCCACGGCAGCTTGATGCGCGCGCAGGTGTAGGGCACCCGGCCGAAGGTGGGAGCAGCCCGGTAGCCATCGTCCGCCGTCGGACCTTCGGCCTTGGCGCGCAGGAGCCGCGACCCGATGGCCATCTTATCGAGCTCGCCCGTCTTGGCGGTCTTGCGCTCCTTGCGGTGCAGGTCGGAGAAGGGGGTCTGCTCGAAGATTTGGACGTAGAACTGCTTGACCTGCTCCGGGGAGAGCAGGCCGTACGTCACGTCCCCGGTGACGAACTTCTGGATCGACTGAATGGCCTGGACAGGATCCATGGCGAAACCTCGCTTTCTGGGGGGTGGTTCAGGGAGGGGAAGGCCCTTGCGGCAGGGCTGAGGAACGAGGGTCTAGAGCAGGAGGCCGGAGCCTGCCCAGGAGTAGGAGCCGTCCGCCTTGCGCACCTGGTGGGCGCCTTCGGGGGTGCTGGACTTGCGCACGCCAGCCGCGCTCTCGACGACCTCGAGGCGCTGGGCGAGGGGTGCGATCTGGGCGGACACGGCGTCCGAGACCACCTTGGCCACCACGTCGGCAGTCAGTGCCTCGGCCGCAGGGTCCTCGGTCTTCTCGACCGGCTCACCCTCGCCAGCCACGCCTGCGCCGTCTCCGGGCGCGAGCGCGGCCTCCACCTTGTCGATGCGCGCCACAATGGGGGCGAGTGCCGCCTCGGCCGCCTCCTGCACCGCCTTCTTGATCTCCTCGGCCGTCATCTCAGCACCTCCGTCTGTCTGGCCGGGGATGCCGGCCGCTTTCCTGATCGCGTCCCTGAGCCAGTCACCAATGCCTGTCTGCTCCGCCTTCCGGATGTGCTCGGGCATGTCCTGGGCCTCGGCGTCAGGGTGAGTCTTCTTCCAGGCGCCTCGCAGCTTTTCTTTCACGGCCCGCAGGTCCTCTGCGGGGATGTCGACGCGCCGGCCCCGGTACCCTCCCGCTGACAGCGCGGCCACCGCCCGGCCGACCTGGGCGGCCGTCATTCGCTTCTCGCCATCCACGTACTCAGCCAGCCGAAGCTTCCAAGTCGAGGGTTTGTCCGGCTGGGGCGTGTAGGCGTAGTCAGCCGCGGTGTACTCTTCGCCCCCATCTATCCGCGTGGGCCCACCGGCCCGTTTCAGGACCAGGAAACGCTTCCCGTTGGCCGCCTGGTCGACCACGGACACCTCGTCCACCCGGAGCTTGGTCAGGCGATGCGGCTTGCTCATGGTCAGTCCTCCTCGTCCAAGGGGATGCGCACGCCCTGACCGCCCACCGAATAGCCGGTGAGCTCGCCCTTCTCGATGCGCTCCCACACCTCGTGGGGCCAGCGCATGGCCAGCACCCAGGAGCCCTTCTTCACGGTCTCGGAGCCGCCGGACGTCTCCACCTCGAAGTCCACGGGCGCGAGGAAGCTCTCCACCACGCAGGCGTCCTTGACGATGGCGGCGTGCATCTCGCCGCCGGCCTGGGACTCTGCCATCCAGGCGTGGGCCGAGAGCTCGATGTCCTCGGCCTTCATGACGTCGCCTTGGAGATCCTCGGTATCCGGCTCGAGCACCACGCCGTAGGTGATGCGCCGGGCGCCATTGGCCTTCTGTACCGGGACGAGCAGCCGGAGCTCCTTCTTGACCTCGACGTATGCCTGCTCCACCTCGGTCCAGTCCCCGAGAGTCACGGTGCCGTCCTCGGCGACTGTGCAGCCCACCTGCCAGAACTTATTGTGCTTGTAGTCGCGTACCACCATGGAGTCGTCGTAGTGGACCTCGACGTACATGTCCTCCATGGGCTTGGCTGCGCGCACGGCCGCGTCCATGGCCTGCATGCGTTCCTCGTAGGGTACGGCCGGCTTGACCATCTCTCACCTCCGGAAGTGGAAAGAGGCCCCGGAGGGCCTCTCGATTGTCATCTGGCTCATGATATTCATTACTGGCCGTCAGCCTTTTCTCCGTTCAGCCCACTGCCGATTGAGCTCCTCCAGGGTGAGTTTCGCGGGTTTTTTGGATTCGCCCGCGCGGCCGATATACATGTACGTGGTCGCGCCATCTGGGTAGTCGTCTAAATAGACTATCCAGTCATAGCCGCTCTCGCGGAGCTGCCGCTGGATCGTGGCGCTCTCTTCCCAGGGGTAGCGCCATGAGGAGGAGCGCCACTCACGGGCTGTCTCGTCGGCATCCTCGTAGCCGAGCGCCTCGGCCAGTCGCTTGAAATCCACGCCGTCTGCACTGCGAAGATCGAGGCTGTTTGTCGTGTCGACGTCGAGCGAGCGGATGTGCGGGCCGCCGAAGCCGGGGTTGTCGGTGTAGGCTTGAGCCGTCTCCTTCTCAGGGGTCCAGGATTGCCCCCAGTGGAGTCCCGTCTCGTCGGCATCTGTCGCGCGGTATAGGCGCATGGTCCCTTCCTTGCCTCGCCCCGTGCTTCCGCCGTCCTTCGTTTTCCCCCGCGCCCAATTACCGTGGGTCTTCTGGTCATGAGTCCCGTGCTTCAAGATGGATTCTATCCGGTCCAGCGCGGCGGCGCAGCCAGCGAGCGGAGCGAATGCTTCGGCGATGGCCGCGCGGATCACGGATTCCTCATCCATCGATCTACTCACCTCTCTGTAGGAGCGCCACACCTGGCGGAGCGGCCGCCACCGGCATCGGGGAGGGCATGCTCCCTGCGGCCAGACCGTGCTGGTCGGGGGCGGGCGGCTCGTCGGTCACACCGGGCTTGAGCCAGCGGCAGCTGCAGCGACAATTCACACAGTTGTCCGGCCCCGCTCCGAGTGAGTAGTCCCCCGGGACCATGAGCTCCTCCGGCTGCCCCAGGCGGTTCTCAACGCTGAAGGGCTCGTCGATGGGCCGCCGTTGCCCGTGGGCATTCCTGTGCCAGCGTCGGGTACGGGGACTCGCGACCTGGGCCCTCCACTCCTTCTCGGTGGCCCCGCCGGCTCGGGCGATGACCCAGGATCCCCATCGGTTCGCTGTTAGCGCCTCGGTGCGGGCGATCCGCTCCGCCCGGAGTCTCCCGAAAGCCTTATCCAGCCGCATGATGCGCTGGGCCAGCTGCTCAGTGGTCTCCCCGGCCGCCAGGCCGTCGGCCAGGGTGTTCACCAGGGCCTCATGAGTGGTGGCCGAGATCTCGTCCACTACGCCCCGGATGCGGTGGCCCCGCAACCACTCTGACGCCCCGGCCACCCCGAGCTCGAACGTGAGCTGGGCCCCAAAGTCTGGTAGAGTCGAGAGCCCCGAGGCCAGGACGTCGACTTCCTTTACGCCCCAGGCCGCCCGTGCGTTGGCCCCCAGGCGCTCATAGAGGGCTGTGCGCTCCGGGTCAAAGGGGAGCTCCAGCCCCCGCCCCGCGCTTCGAGCCACGGTGGCGAGTTCACGCAACATGCGCCTCTCGACCCCCTGGGCGGCCAGCTCGAGCCCCGTTACCTTGAGGGGCCCTTCCTCAGCGAGCTCGTAGGCGGCCGTCGCCAGTGTGCTTCCATCCTCACCCACCAACGACGCCACCCCGTCGCCCGCCCGGAACGTCGCCGCCGGGCCCTCGAGCCAGCCCACGGCCACCCAGGCCGGTAGCTGCGAGGGCAAGATTCCTTGAGCCAGGCCCCGGGCCGCTTCCGCCTCCAGGGTGAAATGGGTGGCCCCACCAGCCGCGGCCTCACGCTGCAATCCGAGTCCCGAGAAGAAGGCCTCCGACTCCGGGCCGGCCGCAACGGCCACGCCTCGTCCCTTCTTGGCCGCCAGAGCGGCGAGCTCGCGCATGAGCTGCACA
>JAMDDA010000102.1 GCA_023488925.1 Actinomycetota bacterium | reverse complement strand
GAGGCCAGGCGGGCCGTCGCACTGGCGCGGCGTGTGCGGAAACACGTTCGCTCGCTGTTGCCAAGAGAAACGCTCAGACGGAGGCCAATCTGATGGAGCCTTGGTACAAAGTAGCGATCCCGCGAACGGAGGTCCGGGAAGGTCGCTCCTTCAACCCGGACGAGTTCGCCATCGCCCTTGAGCAGGTGGTGGGCGGAACGGCTCCCGAAGACTACCGCGATCCCAGGCAGTTCTTCGCCCGCACCTGCTGGACTCGGGCCTTGCGCGAACACGCCGAGATGGTGCTGCGGAGGCTCGCCGGAAAGACCGACAATACCGCGCCGGTGCTGACCCTCATCACCCAATTCGGCGGGGGCAAGACGCACACGCTCACCGCTCTCTATCACCTCGGCACGAGCGGGGACAAGGCGGCCGGCTACGCGGGGGTCTCCGCTCTGCTCCGGGACGCCGGCCTCCCGTCGGTCCCCGAGGCGCGCGTGGGCGTGTTCGTGGGGAATGCCTGGGATCCGCAGGAGGGTCGCGAGACGCCCTGGATCGATATTGCCCGTCAGCTTGCCGGGGACGCCGGTGTCGAAGCGCTCGGGAAAGCCGCCGTGACCACTCCGCCGGGGACGGAGTCCATCGCCCGGGTCTTCCAGGCTGCGAACGGGCCGGTGTTGCTGCTGTTCGACGAGGTGCTCAACTTCTTGAACCGTCATCGCGGCATGGCGGATTCCTTCCACGCCTTCGTCCAAAACCTCACGGTCGCGACGACCGGGTCCACCCGCGTCGTGGCGGTCATCAGCCTTCCCCGCAGCCAGGTGGAGATGACCGATTGGGACATGCAGTGGCAGGACAGGGTCACCAAGGTGGTCCGGCGTGTCGCCAAGGATCTTATCGCCAACGACGAGACCGAGATCAGCGAAGTGGTGCGGCGGCGGCTCTTCGAGGACCTGGGGAATGAGCGTGTGAGGAAGAACGTGGCGAAGGCCTTTGCCGACTGGTGCTTTGAACGGAGGGCGCAGCTCCCCCCGGAATGGACGGCGGTAGACACGACGGCGACCGAGGCCAAGGCGCGGGAGTTTCTCCTGCGGCGGTTCGGGACGTGCTACCCCTTCCACCCGGCCACTCTTTCGGTGTTTCAGCGCAAGTGGCAGGCACTTTCGCAGTACCAGCAGACGCGGGGGACGCTGGCGATGCTTGCTCAGTGGATCGCGTGGGCCTATCGGGAAGGGTTCACCACTGCGCGCCGGGAACCGCTGATCACCCTTGGGTCGGCGCCGCTTCACGACCTCGGTTTTCGGAGCACCATCCTGGGCCAGCTGGGCGAGCCGCGCCTGGTCGCCGCCATCGACGCCGACATCGCCGGTGAACAGTCTCACGCAAGGGCGCTGGACGCCGACACCAAAGGACCTCTGCGCGACATCCACCGCCGGGTGGGAACGGCCATCCTTTTCGAGTCCTCCGGCGGCCAGATAGACAAGGTCGCGCACCTTCCTGAGCTGCGCTTTGCCCTGGGCGAGCCGGAGGTGGACACCACCTCTGTGGACAACGCCGCCTACGCCCTGGAGGGCAGGTCGTACTTCATCCGCAAGGTGGGCTCTGACGGCTTCAGGATCAGCCACCAGCCCACCATGAAGAAGGTCGTCAGTGACCGCCGTGCCTCTCTGGACGAAGAGACGGAGATCAGGCCGGCCATGCGCAGGCTGGTAGAGGACGAGTTTCGGCGGGGGGCCACTATTCCCGTTGTGTTCTTCCCCCGCGATGGCGCCGAGGTGCTGGATGCGCCGAGGCTGACTCTTGTGGTCACTGAGCCCGACATCGAGTGGACCGGCGCCGGACCCCTGCGAGAGCAGATAGCGGAATGGACCAGGCAACGGGGCGCCTCTCCGCGGCTTTATCCGGCATCCCTTGTGTGGTGCATCAAGAAGCCGGGCCGGGACCTGCGCGAGAAGGTCGAAGTGTGGCTTGCCTGGAAGCGCGTGGCCAAGGAGATCGCCGAGGGTACCCTTGGGGGAGAGTTCGACCGGACAGACCGCGCCGAGATCCAATCCAAGGTGGCCGAAGCCGAAGAAGCGGCCAAGGATGAGGTCTGGGGCGGCTACCGGTTTGTGGTGCTCGCGGACCGCAAGGGGGCGGGGCCTGAGCCGGCCGGCCGCGGGGGAGCCGAGCCTGGGGCGCCCGACCGCGGGGAGGCTGAGCGCCGGGACGCCGACGGGCTCAAGACCATCGATCTGGGGGCCGGCCACTCGAGCAGCGGAGAGACCCTCTGCGGAAGGGTCATAGCGGCGCTCAAGTCTGAGGCGCTCCTCAACGAATCAGTGGGCGCCGGCTATATCGAGCGCAACTGGCCGCCGGCGCTGAAGGAATCTGCGGCCTGGCCGCTGCTCAGCCTGCGGCAGAGCTTCGTGAACGGCTCGCTCACGCGGCTTCTCGACCCCGACACCACTCTGCGGGGCAAGATCGTCGAGTTCATCGAGAGGGGAGACTTCGGACTCGCCTCCGGCCTGAAGCCGGGCGGCTCATACGAACGGGTCTGGTTCGAGGAGCTTATCAGTCCGGACGAGGTCGCCTTCGAGCCGGGCGTCTTTCTGCTCACCAAGGAGAAGGCGCGGGCGCTGAAGACCGTTGCCGCAGAGCATGCAGCCGAAGTGGGGCCGTTTCCGCCGCCGCAGAGTGCTGGACCTTGTCCGAGCCTCGGACCGGGGCCGGCTCCGGCGTCCGCCCCGGCACCCGGCTTTGGACCGGCTCCGGGGACTGTACCGGGCGCCGAGCCCGGTCTGGCACCCGAGGAGGGCGGAAAACCAGGTCCGGAACCCAAACCCAGGATACCGACGAAGACCATTCGCCTCGTCGGCCGCGTCCCGTCGGAGCACTGGAATCGTCTGGGCACCAAAGTCATACCGAAATTCAGAAGGGGCTTCGACCTCCGGCTCGATGTAGATTTCACCGCGACCGTCGACCCCGACGTTGCCGGAAGTCTCATCTCGGATCTCCGCCAGATTCTGATCGACTTGGGGCTGGAGGACAAACTGTCCGTAGAGGAGTGTTGATGGGAGCGTCGCAAGCGTGCTAAACCCGAGTCCACCGATCCCTGTCGTCCCTTCCCGCCGATTCATCCGGCCCGTGTATGCCCGCGTCGCGCGGGCAGGGGAACTAGGGTGAAGTTCCCGTTTGGGTCGCCGGGAACCGGACAGGTGGCTCTGAACAGGGAAAGCGGATGGGTGCTCTGATTTTAGGGGCTGCTTGCGCCCCTTCGCCCCACGCTTGTTCTGGTTTGGAGTCCGCCCTCAGGCGGCGAGGGGTGGCGGCAAGGCCCGCAGACGGGCAAGGGCGGCCGTGAAGGTCTCCCGCCAAGGCCAGGCGACTGGCAGGGAGAGCAAGAAGCGCCGGGCCGGGCGCGTGAGCCGGCCGGGCAGGGCCAGGTAGCGGTGCTCGAAGGTGTTCATACGTAGGGGCGCCCCCCCGAGTCCGAGGGAGTTCACCCACAACCCCAGGTTGTGAGCGATGACTGGGAAGGCGAGCCAGGTGGCGTTGGTCCCGAACTTGTCCGAGGGCAGGTGGTTCAAGCCCACCCCGTATTTGAGATCCCGGATCTGGGTTCTCGATCTTGGCGTGGCGGCGGTGGTCGGCTTCCAGGGTAAGGGTCTCCCCCTCCCGGTCTGAGATGAAGGCGACTGCATGATAGTCACGACAGCTGAACAGATGTCTCCCCCTCCCGGTCTGAGATGAAGGCGTGGTAGTCGTGAGTGGTAAAGAGGGCCAGCTGGCTCCCGGGAGTGGGCGGAGTCCGGCGCACGATGAGCCTGACCGGGGTGCCCTTCTTGCCAAAGGGGGTGTGGGAGATCTCGGCCACCCCGGCTCCGGGCAGGAAGTAGGGAATCTCCTGCCGGGCCTCCTCGGGCAAAGCGGCGATCCCCGCCCGCGGCTTCTTGTGGATGCGCATAGTGATGGAGAAGCGCACCTTCCTTTGCCGGCAGGCCTCCACCACCTTCTTGTTGTAGAAGCCGGAGTCGGTCCGCAGGGTGAGCTCCCCGGTGGCCCCGGCCCCCCGTACCCGCGCGCAGGAGGCCCGCGTCGTCGCTGGAGTCACCCCCGGCCAGGGCGGAGAAGATGAGGGTCATCCCCTTCCCCCCGGCGTTGCCCGAACCGGCGCGGCCTCCAAGACGGACGTGCTCGTCGATCAGATCCCGCACCCCGAGTTTCTCTGCGAGCGTCGCCGACAGAACCAGCCCCGCGTTCGCCACGGCCTGCCGATCAGAAGAGCCTACTCACAGGCGGGAGAGACTGTGGGAGGATTGCCTCTGACAAGTGCCCTTCTCTCGGGGTTGATGTGGTGTTTCGTAGCTCACATTCTCCCAGGAAAGAGGGCACTTGTCTTCTTTCTGCTACCTGATTTCTGCCCGGACGATCGGTGGATTCGGGCTAATCATCCCCGGCCGCCGTAGGGAGCTCGGATGAGCGCGTCCGGTCAACTGCTGTCCAGATGGGTCGCAAAGGGCCAAACTTTCTGTCCGGCGGCTGCATCTTCTATGGGAGAGAGGCTAACTGCATCACCGGCGGAGGGATCACGTGATGCGGCAAGAACAACGGCTCCTACAGGGGCTGGCACGAAGCGTGGCCGAGGAACTGCGAGAGGCGAGCGCCCCCGAAGGAGTGATGGCGGAGGTCTTCTCCCGGGGAGCCGTAGCCGCCCTCGCCGACAGCGGCCTTTGGGCCGTGGCCTGCCCGCCTCCGCTCGGGGGCATGGGTGGGGACCCGGCAGCGCTCGTCCTGGTTGCCTATGAGCTTGCTCGGGTCTCCGCCTCGCTTGCCCTCTCCTTTGTCGCCCACAGCTCCGTCTGTCGCGCCCTCGACGCCTTTGCCTCAGAAGCCCTGGCGGGACGCTATCTCCCCGCCCTTGCCGCTGGTGCTGTCGGAGCCTTCGCCGTGCATGAGCCCGATTCCGGCGTCATGTCGGCCGCCATCACCACGCGGGTCGAGAACAGTGGGGAGGATCTGGTTGTTCATGGTTCCAAGTTCTTCGTGACAAATGGTTCGGAGGCAGAGGTCATCCTGGCGCTGGTGCGCTCCGAGGAGAACCTGTTCTCCGTGCTCGCGATAGACGAGTCTGCGCCCGGTCTTGTGCGCTCGCACCTTGACCGCCGCATGGGACTCAACGGGGTGGCCAGCTGCGAGATCGTCTTCGCGGAGTGCGTCGTTCCCCGGAATCAGGTGGTGGGACAGTTGGGGCAAGGGATGGAGGTACTGAAAAGAGCCCTCATCGAGTACGCTTTCTTTGGGGCGGCCGCTGTATCCCTCGGGCTGGCGGAGGCTTGTTTCGAGGCAGCCCTGCGGCACGCCCGGGAACGCACGATCCAGGGCACCCCCATCGGGGAGCAGCAGGCGGTGAGGCTGATGATCGGGGAGATGGACGGGTTGGTAGCTGCTTCGCGCGCGCTACTGTGGGGCGCCGTCACCCGGGCTCGTGAATCGCCCCCTCAGACCGCACTCCTTGCTTCGCAAAGCAAGCGGTTTGTGAGCGAAGCGGCGGTCCGGGTGGCCGATCGAGCTATCCAGGTGTGCGGCGGCCACGGTTATTGCCAGGAGCTCCCCCTGGAGCGCCGTTACCGGGATGCCCGCGGCCTCACCCTCCACTACAAGACCACAGAGATCCTCAGCCTCGACGTAGCGGGAATGCTTCTCAGCCAAGGGGGGACGGCACCATGGCCGACCTAGAGGAGATGGTGTGCGCGGCCCAGCGGGGCGAAATCGAGGCCTTCGCCCGCCTGGTCCGTCACTACTACGGCGCCGTTCTCCGCGTGTGCGCCGGGTACGTCCGGGAGACCTGTCTGGCCGAGGACCTCGTCCAGGAGACCTTTCTCCGGGCGTTCGTTCACCTCGACGAGCTGCGGAGCCCGGAAGGCTTCTGGCCCTGGCTGCGGCAGGTGGCCCGGAACACGAGCCTCATGGCCCTGCGGGAAGCCCGGGGGCGAGAGGGCGTATCGGCCGGAGAAGTGGCCGAGTACACCTCGCCGCCCCTCGAGGAGAGCAACACTTTGGTGCTCAGGGATCTCGTCCATCGCTCCCTCGCGAATCTCCCCGAGAACTACCGGCTCCCCCTCTACCTCCACTACCTCCTCGGCAGCTCGTATCGGGAGATCAGCGAGCTGCTGAACGTGCCCGAGGCCTTGGTGCGGAGCCGGCTGCACGAGGGGCGCCGGCGCCTGAGGCGGAAACTCCAAGGGGCGGCCAGAGAGGTGCTCAGGCAGGCGGCGACGATAGATCCCGACGTGGAGGCTCTCGTGGCCCGCTGCGGGGAAGCTGCCTGCCGCTGCGGGCAGGTACTGCGGGCGCCCTGAGCGGGGCAGGCGGGAGACAAGGCGAGTGTGCGAGGAGGTGAAAACCGATGAAGACGGATCACGAGGACACATCTGCGGAAACCGGCCGGGAAGGCGGACCCACGCCGCCGACCGGTGGATGCGACTGCGGGTGCATGGGCTTGGCTGGGCCGCGTGAGGCGGAGGAGGCCGAGTAAGGTCGCGGTCGCATTGGTTTCGACACGGCATGGCATTGTGCGGCATGCATTCAGGCCGGCCCCCGGGGGCAGCGCCCCCGGGGGCCGGCCTCGACCCGCGGCAGGTAGACGGTGAAGGTGGCTCCCCGGCCCGGGGTGCTCTCCACGGCGATGCCGCCCCCGGCGGCGCTGACGATGCCGTACACCACGGTGAGGCCGAGCCCCGTACCCTGCCCCTCCGCCTTGGTGCTGAAGAAGGGCTCGAAGAGGCGCGCCTTGATCTCCGGGCGTATGCCCTCCCCGGCGTCGGCCACCTGGATGGAGACGTAGTCGCCGGCCCGGAGGCCGGCCACCCGCTGAGCCTGGGTTTGATCGAGGTGCACGTTGCGCAGGCTCAGGCGCAGGGGCCCCCCTCTCGGCATGGCATCCCGGGCGTTCAGGGCCAGGTTGAGGAGCACCTGCTCCAGCTGCCCGGGATCGGCCTGCGTGAGCCACAGCGCCCGGGCCCCCTCCACCTGGAGATCCACGCTCGGGGGCAGCACCCGGCGGAGGAGGGGCTCCAGACCCTGGACCACCTCCCCCACATCCACCGGGCGCGGCTGCCCCGGCT
>JAMDDA010000182.1 GCA_023488925.1 Actinomycetota bacterium | reverse complement strand
GGAACGTGCTCGGCCGCATCGAGTATGAACCTCGCCACCGTCTCCGGCACTACCCGCCGCTCCTGAGCCCGCGCCCGGCGCTCGACCAGCATCTCGAGGTTGAGCTTCTTGGACGCCAGCCCCTCCAAGGCGTTTTGGCAGATGGCGCGGAACTGGGCCTCGTCCACATTCCGCAGCAGGCGCTCCTCCAGGTCGGCGTCCCCGAGACGTCCGGCGTAGTAGTCGCGCAGCACCCGCTCCATGTGGGCCGCGGGCAGCACCTCCCCAACGACGTTGAAAACGGCGTCGTCGTCAAGGGCGTCGCGGATCTCCTGGAGTTTTTCCAGCAGCCGTTGCAGCACCCGGCCCTCGACGGTGTTTGTGGCCACGAAGTTGAAGATCAGGCAGTTCTTGCGCTGGCCGTAACGGTGGATGCGGCCCATGCGCTGCTCGAGCCGGTTCGGGTTCCAGGGAATGTCGTAGTTGAAGAGGATATTGCAGACCTGTAGGTTGATGCCCTCCCCGGCCGCTTCGGTAGCCACCAGGATCTGGATAGCCCCCTCGCGGAACTGCTGCTCCGCATGCAGCCGGGTTCCGGGTTCGTCGCGCGAACCCGGCTTCATCCCACCGTGGATGCGCCCCACACGAAAGCCCCAGGACTTGAGCCGCTCCACCAAGTAGTCGAGCGTGTCTTTGAACTCCGTGAAGATGAGGAGGCGCTGCTCGGGATGGGCGAAGAAGCCCTGCTCTTGGAGAAGTTCTCTCAGCTTCGAGAGCTTGGCCTCCGTTCCCGAGCCCTCAACAGCCTGCGCCTGGTCGGCAAGCGCGGTGAGTTCCTGGATTTCCTGACGAATCTGCTCCTCGTTGCCGGCAAGCGTGATGGCCTCCAGGGTCTTCTCAAGCTGCTCCCGCTCGGCCTCCTCCATCTCCTCCAACTCTTCCGGGTCGGGAAGCTCCGGCGGGGCCAACCGCACGAGTTCCTGGGCGCGCTTCAACCCATCCTCCAAGCGCCTGGCCCGGTTCTCGAGCGAGTGCCGCATGGCATAGGTGCTTGAAGCCAGACGACGCTGGTAGAGAGACATCAAGAAGCCGACGGCCCGAGCCCGTGGATCGTCGCCCCGCGCGGCGGCTGCGGCACTCTGGCGTTTCACAAAGCGGGTGATGCCGCGGTAGAGGTCGAACTCCGCCCCGTCGATCTGGAAGGCCACCGTGTGCGGGATGCGCTTCGTGAAGATCTTCTCGGCCACCCAGGTTCCATCCGGGCGGCGCTCCGGGAAGTAGACCATCGCCTCTTTCGTGCGGCGCAGGTAGAAGGGCGCGCGGCGGCGGTCCATGGCCTCCCGGATGGAGCGCACGTCGGCGTAAGCGTCGGCGTCAAGGAGCTGGAGGAACAGGCTGAAGTTGAGCGGATCGCCCTTGTGCGGCGTGGCCGTGAGCAAGAGGATGTGGTCGGACGTGTCCCGAAGAAGCTCGCCCAGTTTGTAGCGCAGGCTCTTGTGGGATTCATCCGCGGCCGACATGCGGTGCGCTTCATCGACGATCACCAAGTCCCACTGGGCCTGCCGCAGCCCGGGCAGAATGTCCTGCCGCTTGGCCAGGTCAAGCGAGGTGATGACCCGTTTCTGCTCCAGCCACTGGTTGACGCCGAACTGATCCCGGATATCGCCGCCCTTGAGCACGAAGAACTTCGCATCGAACTTCTCTTTCAGCTCCCGCTGCCATTGGAAGGCGAGGTTGGCGGGACACACGACGAGAATGCGTTCAGCCAGGCCGCGCAGTTCAAGCTCGCGGATGAGCAGGCCGGCCATGATCGTCTTTCCGGCCCCGGCATCGTCTGCCAGCAGGAACCGGACCCGCGCCAGTTTGAGGAGGTAGTCATAGACCGCCTCAAGCTGGTGCGGCAGAGGGTCCACCCGGGAGATGGAGAGCCCGAAGTAGGGGTCGAACTCGTAGGCGATGCCGAGGGAATACGCCTGCAGCCCGAGCCGCAGAAGGCGCCCATCCCCGTCGTAGGTGGGCTGCGGGTCTAAAAGGGTGAGACCCTCGAGGTCGCGACTCGTGAGGGTGACCTTGCGGAATCGCTCCGACTGCATGCCGACCAGCCCGGCCACCCAGGTGTCGGAGCCGTTTGCCTGAACGGTCTCCACCCGCATCGGCTCGCTAAAGAGCGGTCCGGTGAGAATCTGGCCTTCGCGCAGGAGCTGGTCTTCAGGCATGGCTGCTCTTCACTCGCGGCTGCTCTTCACTCGCGGCGCCGGCCGGAGTAGGCCGTACTCGATCTCCTTCTCGACCAGGGCCCGGATGCGCCCGTCTTCGATCTGGATGAAGCCCTCGATGTACAGGCGGTAATCCTCGAGCAGCCAACCGCAAAAAAGGGAAGACGTTCATTCGCAGCCTCCTCGAGCCAAGCCGAACCGCCGGATGCGCCCGCGTTTTTGCGCCGCAGGCGTGGGTGAGCCACTTGTCATCGTACAACTTCGGTCGGACAGACGGAAAGGCGGCCGGCACCTGGGGTCACAGGTCGCCGGAGCCCCGTGGCCGCCGGACGATACGGCCCGAGAGCGAATGGACGCTCCCTCCCGGATGCCTTTCCAGAGGCTCTCGCTGGTGATCCTGACGGACCTCCAGACAAGGTCGGCACGGGGACGTTGGGGAGCAAACCTGCCGGCAAAGTGACTCTGGCCAAACCGCCCGCGCAGACGCCGTTGTCGGTGTGCAATCCGGCGGGTCGGCCGCCCGTGTGTTCGATACCCCAAAAGTTGACCACTTGAAGGCCGGTCGTTCATCGAGAAGTTGACCACCTTCAAGACCAGTCCAGTACCCTCGTCGTCTTGGACCATTCACGCCTCGCGCGCCGCAGATGCATGCCGCCCTTGTGCCGGGCTCACCTACTTTCTGGCCCAGGTTGTAGGCGCTGATATCGTGGCCTTTGGTACGATCTCCGGGGCACTGTCTACGCCGAGCGACAGAGGGCGCACTGCCAACACGGTAGGGCCTCCGTCCGTCAACCGGGGGCGCATAGCCTGGGTAGAGAGCGACAGCCGCGACTTCTACCTGCGCGTGTTCGACACGGCTGTTCTCGGCTGGACCACCGTCACCCGCACCGAGGACCACAGGCTGGCCCAGGCGCTCCGCAGCCCGGTGCTGCGTGGCGACGCGGCGGCTTGGCTGAGCTGGACGGGACCGGGCCGGCAGGCCATGCCCCACGAGAGTCCCTGGTCGGTCATGATCGCCGATTTCTCCACCTTGGCGCCGCGCAAAGTTGGAGACGCGTTCGGCGGGGACCTGTGGATGCAGAACGATGGGAAGCTCGTCGCGTACACCTACTTTGGCTGGGGCCCGCGACTCCGGGTGTACGATCTTGAGGCGGGAGCCGAAACGGAGCTGGAGGCCGATCCCGAGGGAGGCTCGGCCGGCGGGCCGCCCACCCTGCCCATGGACGGCGCCCGTGGACCCCTGATCCCTCCAAGCCTTAACAGCGGCCGGGTGGCCTTTGCCACCCACCAGTTCGTCAACCGGGTCTATGAGGATAGCGATATTGTCCTTTCCTTCCGGGGCGCGCCTCCGGCGACGCCCGCCTCGTCGCTCCTGCTGCTCCTCGCCTTCGCCGTGGTCGCACTCCTGGGCTGCTCCGAGCCCGGCCAGGCCGAACGAGTCCGCGACCAGACCAGCGCCTGGATCGAACTTCCCGCGGCCCCCGGAGGTCCTGAGCCGATTGACCGGACGCCCTCATCCGAGCTCCTTACGGCGGCCGGGGATGATTAGGAGCGCGTGGTCGATCTGGTATACTTCTAAAGCAATCGTCGACCTCCCCCTACTCACCTCACCGCTTGCTGGATGAGGTCGAGAGCTGGGTGGCTTCCCTCGTCCCTTCCTTCACCCCGGCCGGCACGCCAGGCCGTGGAGTTGTCGCCGCTTTCGAGCAACGCTACTCGCAACCAGGCCGGCTTCGGAAGAGGGAGCAAATGGCAAGCCCTGACAGCGATCTGATCTACCATCACTTCTCCACCGTGGCCGCCAGGTACAACGACCTGCGGACCACGGACCCGGAACCCGTCGACCTCATGGCACGCCGCTTGGTAGGCCTGCCGGCAGTAACCGCCGCAGACGTGGGGTGTGGCACCGGACGCTACGCCGTTGAACTGATGCGCCGCCTTGGCGACCGGCTGTTCGTCCACTTCATAGACTGCAACGAGGACATGCTCGAGCAGGTTCGCCTCTCTCTCTCGGGGCTCGGAGTCACCAGGTTTGGCACCTCCCAGTCCCGGGCCGAACTGCTGCCCCTGCCCAACGGCAGCCTCGACTACATGCTCACCTTCAACGCCGTCCACCATTTCGACCTGGTCCCGTTCCTGCACGAAGCAGCCAGGACTCTCCGTCCCGGAGGTCTGCTGTTCATCTACACGAGGTTCAGAAGTCACAACGAGAGAGGGATCTGGGGCCGGTACTTTCCTCGCTTCACGGAAAAGGAGACACGGCTGCACGAAGAGGAAGACCTGGTCCGGGCGATCAGCTCCGCCCCAGGCTTGGAAGTCCGCGATGTCACCCACTTCGGCTTCTGCCGCGCGGCCAGTCTTGGGTACCTGCTCGAGCGGGTCAGGAACAACCACTACTCGACCTTCTGTTTCTATGAACCGGCCGAGCTGGCCAGAGCGGCGGAGGGATTCGAGGTCAATCTGCGGGCGGATTACCACGATCCGGAGACCATCGAATGGGTGGACGAGAACGTGATGTTCACCGTCGAGAGGTTGTGACCGCGGGCGCTCGGCTCACGTTTCCCCTCGTGGGTCAGTCGGCCCGTTGACCTGCCGCCCGCGGGGCGGTATGTCATGAGTGAGATCCACGGCCTGCGCATCAAGGAGCTCCTGGACCACAAGGCGGCCGGCGGCACCGTGATCGGCACCTTCTGCCCCTACGTGCCGGAAGAGATCAGAGAGCGGGCACCGCGTCGCCTCCCCAGACGCCCTCCGCGTGTGGCGGAAGGCCTACCCCTGGTTACGATCCTCGGGAGAGGTCGCCTCCTGCACGTCCCGGGGATCGCGCCGCCGGCGGACGACGCTCAGGACCTGCCCGAGCTCTTCCATCCGCAGTAGCCGGGCCGCCACCACGTAGGCGGCGAAACCTGCGGCGTAGCCGGCGGAGACGCTGACCAGCTGAGCCGGAGTCGACCGCCCCAGCCAGCCGTCGAGTAACCCCCAGGCCGTGTGCCCGGCTGCGGCCAGAGGCAGCAACGCCAGCAGGGAGCGCAGCACCGACCGGATGATACGTCGCCCGTCGACCCCCCCGATCTGCCGCCGCAAGAGCACCATGAGACCCAGGAAGTTGAAGGTGGAGACCAGCGAGGTAGAGAGCGTGATGCCGCCCGGGCCCAAAGGCTTGTAGAGCAGCAGGTCGAGACCGGCGTTCAAGCCCAGGTTGACCGCCCCTACCAGGAGAGGCAGCCAGGTCTTCTGGATGCCGTAGAAGGCCCGGTTGAGCAAAGTGTTGGCGCTGACGAAGGCCATCCCCAGGCTGAAGAAGGCCAGTGCCACCGCCACCTGTCGGGTGCTCTCCGGTTGAACCTTGCCGTGCTGGTAGATCAAACGAACCGTCGGCTCACCCAACACCACGAAGAAAGCGGTGAAAGGTAAGGTAATGAAAAAGATCTGTCGCAGGCCGGCCGACAGCGCCCCGCGGAACTCGGCGAAGCGGCGGCCAACCGCCAGGCGCGACAGTGTCGGGAAGAGAACGGTCCCGATCGCTACCGCGAACATCCCTTGAGGCAGCTGGAAGAGCCGGAAGGCCTTGTCTATGATAGCCGGAGCCGGCGCACTGATGAAGCTCGCGAACTGGGTGTCGATAAGGGCGTTGAAGTTGACGATGCCCAGGCTCAAGACCACCGGGCCAAGGAGCCTGCCGGTCTGCCGCACGGCCGGGTGTCCGAGCACCAGCAGACGTCCTGTCTGTTCCTTCCGCCGCCAGACAGCCGGCACCTGGATCACCAGCTCGAGCACCGTTCCGATGAGGACCCCCCAGGCCAGCGCGTAGAAACCGTGATCGCGGGCGAAGAAGACCACCGCCCCGATGACGACCACATTCCAGACGATCGGCGCCAGGGCCGGCAGCGAGAAGTGGTTGTAGGCGTTGAGCACGCCCATGAGGATCCCGGCCACGCCCAGCACCGCCACCGTGGGGAACATGATGCGGGTGAGGCTGACCGCCAGCGCGAAGGTCTCCGGATAGTGCCTCTGGTAGCCCGGCGCTGCTATCTGGATGACCTGCGTGGCGAAGATCATCCCGAGTGCGCTCACCACCCCCAGGAAGACCACGGCCAGGAAAGTGACCGTGTAGGCCACCTGCCACGCCTCGCGGCGCCGGTCCTTCTCCAGGAGTTCCGAGAACACCGGGATGAAAGCGGCACTCAGCGCCGTGTCTGCGAGGAGGGTGCGCACCAGGCTGGGTACTTTGAAAGCCACGGTGAACGCGCCCATACCCGCGCCCAGATCCAAGTACGAGAGCATGACCGACTCCCGCACCAGGCCGAGCACCCGTGAGGCGGCGGTCGCGAGCATGAGAAAGGCGGCCGCGGCCGCCAGGCGTCTTTTCGGGTCGTTGCCCATAGGTGATGGCTATGCTAAACTCCTGCGGCTTTGAAGGGAAGAACATGCGGGTGAAGGAGGTGAACCTTGGCTAACACTCCCCAGCAGCGCAAGCGGGTACGCATCGCCCAGCGGCAGCGCCTCGAGAACCTGCGGTACAAGTCGTCGATCAAGACCATGTTCCGCCGGCTCAAGGACACCCTCTCCCGCGGCGACGCCGACACGGCGAAGCAGGTGGCCACGAGACTCACCTCCACGATCGACAAGGCCGCCGCCCACAAGGCCATCCACAAGAACAACGCCGCCCACAAGAAGGCGAAGGTGGCGCGGCTTCTCAAGCAGATGTACTAGGGGCTGTACGCAGCCGTACATGCCTCGCTGTGCGTCTGTCGGGCGCCCCGGAAAGGGGCGCTTCGCGTTTCCGGGGCCGCTCTGCCCCTGGAGCGCTGACCGGTTGCCTCCGCCAGAGGCAACCGGTCAGCGCAGAGCCAGCATCTTCCCAAGGCAGAGCTCGAACTCGAGCTCGGGGGGTAGATTGCCCATCCCTTTCATGCGCGCGTCGGCCTCAGCCAACAGGCCTATGGCCGCGCGCACGGACTCAACCGAATAGGCGGCGGCCTTGTCGATCG
>JAMDDA010000101.1:6591-7205 GCA_023488925.1 Actinomycetota bacterium | reverse complement strand
GCCGGGCTTTCCCCGCGCGCGCAGCGCTCCTCCGCGTCCCGCGGGCGGGAGCGGGAGGAGGTCCCCTGCACGGTTCGCACGCCCTATCAGCGCGACCGGGACCGTATCGTGCACAGCAAGGCCTTCCGCCGGCTGAAGCACAAGACCCAGGTCTTCATCGCGCCCGAAGGCGATCACTATCGCACCCGGCTCACCCATACCCTGGAGGTCTCGGGCATCGCCCGGGCGGTGGCCCGCGCCCTGCGCCTGAACGAAGACCTCACCGAAGCGGTGGCCCTGGGCCACGACCTGGGTCACACCCCCTTCGGTCACGCCGGCGAGGAGGCTCTGGACGCGGTCCTCAAGGCGCTGGGCTACCCGGGTTTCCGCCACAACGAGCAGAGTCTCCGGGTGGTGGAGGTGCTGGAAAACGACGGGCAGGGCCTCAACCTGACCTGGGAGGTGCGCGACGGCATCCTGGGCCACACCGGCGAGCACATGCCCGCCACCCTGGAAGGGCGCATCGTGCGTATCTGTGACCGTGTCGCCTATGTCAACCACGATGTGGACGATGCTTTACGGGCCGGCCTCATCGTCGAGGCCGACCTACCGGCAGTGGCCGCGGGCCTGCTGGC
>JAMDDA010000101.1:0-6581 GCA_023488925.1 Actinomycetota bacterium | reverse complement strand
TCCAGGAGGGTGGCCAATCGGCGTTCCGTGCTCCGCACTGCCTGGTCGGGAGCGCCCCCCTCCTCATACTCCAGCGGCACGGCCCGCGCTCGGTGGAGGCCAGCGGCGAGGAGACCATCCGCGACCTGCTGGGCAACCTGTTCGCTCACTTCATGTCTCACCCGCAGCTGCTGCCCGGGTTCACCGGCGCTCCCGGCTCCGCGGCGGAGCGCGACCGGCTCGTGCGGGCGGTCACCGACTACATCGCCGGCATGACCGACCGTTACGCTCAGCGCGTCTACTTTGAAGCCTTCGTGCCCCGTTCGTGGGCACGGTGAGCCCTCGCCGCGAGCGCCGCCCGCGGCGCCTGCCCGTCCGGCCCGCCCTTCGGCTCTATGGGCGGCCCGAGCGATAGCCCCCGTCGCGAGCGCCGCCCGCGGCGCCTGCCCGTCCGGCCTTTGTTATACTGCGTCAACCCCTTCCCTTGACGACACCCGCACACGAGGCGCCAGGATCCCATGAGTCCCCGCATCAAGGACTCGACCGTCGAGGCGGTGTTGGCCGCGGCGGACATCGTCGATGTGGTGTCCGGCTACACCAGCCTGCGCAAGCGCGGGGTCACGTACACCGGTCTGTGTCCGTTCCACCAGGAGAAAACGCCTTCGTTCGCGGTGAGCGCGGACAAGGGGCTCTATTATTGCTTCGGGTGTGGTGAGGGCGGGGACGTGCTGACCTTCGTGCAGCGCATGGAAAGCCTGAGTTTCGTCGAGGCCGTGGAGCAGCTGGCCGAGCGGTTCGCCGTGCCGCTGGAGTATGAGGAGGGGGGCGCTCCCGACCAGGCAGTGCGGAGCACGGAACGCCGATTGGCCACCCTCCTGGAAAAGACGGCTGCGTTTTACGCCCGCTACCTCTGGGAAAGCAAAGAGGGCGCAGGAGCTCGGGCCTACTTGCAAGGCCGGGGCCTGGGCAGGGAGGTGTGTGAGGCTTTTCAGGTCGGGCTCGCGCCGAACGCCTGGCGGGGATTGTGCGACCGAGCGCTCAAAGAGGGTTACACCGAACGGGATCTCGAGGCCGCGGGCCTGCTCGTACGTCGGCCCGGAAAGGCCTACGACCGCTTCAGGGGTAGGCTCATGTTCCCACTCGCCGATCACAGGGGCCGGGTCGTCGGGTTCGGGGGAAGGACGCTGGGGGAGGAAACACCCAAGTACCTGAACTCGCCCGAAGGGCTCCTCTATCAGAAGAGCCGCCTGCTTTACGGGCTCTTCCAGGCGCGGAGGGCCATTACCGAGGCGGATGAGGTCCTCGTGGTCGAGGGCTATACCGATGTCCTCGCTCTGGTTCAGGCCGGCATCGGCAACGTGGTAGCCTCCATGGGCACGGCCCTCACCGACGGCCAGCTCGCCCTCCTGACTCGGCTCACCTCCAACGTGACCTTCATGTACGACGCCGACCGGGCGGGTATCGAGGCCGTGCTGCGCTCGGGCGATCTCGCCCGGCGCCGGGGCTTGCGGCCCACGGTGGTCGTTTTGCCCCAAGGACAGGACCCGGCCGATACGGCCCGCGCCGGGGGGGCCGACGAGGTGCGCCGCCTGGTGGGCCGGAAGGTTTCGTTGTTGCGTTTCGAGCTCCTGCGCCTCCTCGAGCAGGGTGACACCACCTCGGCCGAGGGGCGGGTCCGGCTGTTCGAGGCCGTGCGTGAGGTCTTGGCCCGCTCCACCTCTCCGCAGGAGCGCGAGGAGCAGCTGCGCCTTCTTTCGGACCGGCTCCGCCTGTCGCCTGAAAATATCGCGCTTCTGTTGCAGGAAGCGGGCCGGGCCGGCAAAAGGACCGAGCGGGAAGGCTCCCCGGCCCGCGCCGAGGAGGGTGGTGTGCGCTTGCTGCGTGATCACCGGGAGCGGCTCCGCTCGCCGGAACTCGTGGTGGAGCGCGAGTTCCTGGTTGCGGCCCTCGCCAATCCTGAGACTTCCGCCGAAGTGCTGCGCGGTCTCACCCCTGAGCACTTCGTCGACCCGGTGCACCGCGAAGCCTTCTCCGGGTTGTGCCGCGCGTTTACGGCCCCCGATCCACGGGTGGTGCTCAAGGAGCTGGTGTCGCGGGGCTCCCCGGCGGGGCGTTTCTTCATCCGCCTGGTTATGGAGGCCGATTCCGGTGCCTATTCGGAGGCCATGCTCCACGAGCGTCATCTGCGGCTGCAGGAACAACACCTGCAGCGGAACATCGCCGCGCTGCGCCGTGCCCTCGAGGAGGGCGACGCCGATGCCGATAGTGAACGTCGGCTGGTGCGGCTGGAGGTTCTGCTGCACCAGGTGAGGAGCATGCTGGCCGATGTCGAGGAAGGGTAGGGAAGGTTTGTGACCGACCAGGCGGCGCAGAGCGAAGCAGCGATCCAGGCGGTGGTCTCCCGGGGAACGGATGCGGGCACCCTCTCCCCCGACGAGGTGAGCGAGCTGCTGCAGGGCGTAGACCTGGCCCCCGAGGATCTCGAAGATCTTTATTGTCGACTGCACGAGCTGGGCGTGGAGATTGTCGAGGGTGGTGAAGACGCCCAAATGGCAGCAGACGAGGACTACTCCGAGGAGGAGGCGTTCCTCAGCAAGCTGGATCTGGCCATCGATCACTCGGCCGACGATCCGGTGCGTCTCTATCTCCGGGAGATCGGGAAGGTTCCGCTGCTCACCGCCGAGGAGGAGATCACTCTCGCCCGGCGGGTGCGCTGCAAGGATGTGGAGGCCAAGCGACGGCTCACCGAGGCCAACCTGCGTCTGGTTGTGTCCATCGCCAAGCGATACGTGGGTCGGGGTCTGCTTTTCCTGGATCTCATCCAGGAGGGCAACCTGGGTCTGATCAGGGCGGTCGAGAAGTTCGACCCCGACCGGGGCTTCAAGTTCAGCACCTACGCCACGTGGTGGATCCGGCAGGCCATTACCCGGGCCATCGCCGATCAGGCCCGCACCATCCGCGTCCCCGTTCACATGGTCGAGACCATCAACAAGGTCAAAGCCGTGCAACGCGACCTCGTGCAGAGGAACGGGCGCGAGCCCGGCGTCCAGGAGATCGCCGCCGAGATGGGCATGACACCCGCCCGCGTGCGTGACATCCTCAAGGCGGCGCAGGAGCCCCTCTCCCTGGAGACGCCCCTGGGCGAAGACGACGACTCCGAGCTCGGCGACTTCATCGAAGACCTGGAAGCCGATCAGCCTCTCGAGGCCGTGGCCCGCAAGATACGGCACGAGGAGCTGCGCCGCGTTCTCGACACCTTGACCGTACGGGAGCGCAAGGTCCTCGAACTGCGCTTCGGGTTGGGGGGCGAGCAACCCCGCACGCTGGAGGAGGTGGGCGAACGGTTCGGCGTCACCCGGGAGCGCATCCGCCAAGTGGAGGCGAAGACCCTCAACCGTCTCAAGAACTACCGCGACGCCCAACGCTTGAAGGATCTTCTTTGATACGCCGGGGGAGGGCTGCTTCGGCGGCTTCTTGACCCTCTTGGAAGCCTTGGGATACTGTGTAAGCATGCCGGGCTGGGCGAGTGGCCCCGGTTTTTTTTCCGGTCACGCCCAGCGGCTCCCGGCGGCGGTCAGGTCGCTCGAAAGAACGGAGGGTCGTAGGTTTGGCGGACGGTACGGTCAAGTGGTTCAGCCCCGAGAAGGGGTACGGCTTCATCGAAAGGCCGGAGGGGGAAGACGTCTTCGTGCACTTCTCGGAGATCAAGACAGAAGGGTTCCGCACTCTCCAGGAGGGGCAGGCGGTCCGTTTCGATGTGGTCCAAGGCCCGAAGGGTCTGCAGGCCACCAACGTGGTGCCTCTCTGAGCGGCGGCGACTCCCCTGCCCCCAGGCCCCGCCTCGGCGGGGTCTTTCATTTTTTTGCTAAAGTCCCGCCCGCGAGTGCCGATAATGGGCCCAGAGAGTTTCCCATCCAAGCTCTCCTTTCTCCTCAAGGGCGCCTCCCCGGCGCCCTCTCCCTTTCTTGGACCTGTGCGCCGTCGGTATATAATCCGGGGAGCCCGTGTCCGGGACGAGGAAAGGAGAAACCCCACCGTGATTTCCCGAGAAGAGGTGGAGCACGTCGCGCGTCTGGCCCGCCTGCGCTTCGAAGAGCACGAGTTCGAGCGCCTGGCCCGGGAACTGTCGAAGATCCTCGACTACGTGCAGCAGCTCGGCGAACTCGATCTCTCGGGGGTGGAGCCCACCGCCCATGCCGTGGCGGTCAAGAACGTCTTCCGGCCCGACGAGGCGCGACCCTGCCTCGCCCAAGACCAGGCCGTGGCCGGCGGCCCGGCGGTCGAACGGGGGCAGTTCGTCGTGCCCCGCATCGGTTAGGGGTGGTCGTGGACGCCTTCTCGTTGACCGCCTTACGCTGTCGTGAGCTGTTGGCCTCGCGCGAGGTCTCGGCCACGGAGCTCGTGCGTCTCTATCTCGACCAGATCGCAGCCCTGGACCCGCAGGTCGGCGCCTATCTGTTGGTGACTCAGGAGGAGGCCCTGCGCCGGGCGGCTGCCGTCGACGCCAAGCGGCCCGCCGAGCGCAAGCCCTGGGAGGGTGTCCCCATCGCTCTCAAAGACGTGCTCTGCACGGAAGGGGTCGAGACCACATGCGGTTCGAAGATCCTGAAAGGGTACGTCCCTCCCTACGATGCCACGGCCGTGGCCAAGCTGCGCGAGGCCGGGTTGATCTTCCTGGGCAAGCTCAACATGGATGAGTTCGCCATGGGCAGCTCCACCGAGAACTCCGGTTATCAGCTCACGCGCAACCCCTGGGACCTGGAGCGGGTGCCCGGAGGCTCGAGTGGGGGCTCCGCCGCCTGTGTGGCCGCGGCCGAGGCGCCCTGGGCCCTCGGTACCGACACGGGAGGATCCATCCGCCAACCCGCTTCCCTGTGCGGGGTGGTGGGCCTCAAGCCCACTTACGGCGCTGTGAGCCGCTACGGCCTGGTGGCTTTCGCCAGCTCCCTCGACCAGATCGGGCCGCTCACCCGCGATGTGAAGGACGCCGCCGCGCTGCTCGACCTGATCGCGGGCCGTGACCCTATGGATTCCACCAGCCTGGGATTGCCGCAGCCCATCGCCATCCCCCGGGCCACCGACCTCGTCGGTAAGCGCTTCGGCATCATCGGCGAGTTCATGGGGGACGCCTGCGAGGCGGGGGTGCGCGAGGTCTTCAACGACGCCGTGGCCCATATTCACGCGCTCGGCGGGGTCTGCGAGGAGGTGAGTCTGCCCAGCGTGGCCAAGGGCATCGCCGCCTACTACATCATCGCTCCGGCGGAAGCCAGCTCCAACCTGGCCCGGTTCGACGGCGTCCGCTACGGCCACCGCACCGCCGGGACCGAGAACCTGTTCGAGATGTACCTGCGCAGCCGCAGCGAAGGCTTCGGCCCCGAGGTCAAGCGGCGCATCATGATCGGCACCTATGTCCTCTCCGCCGGCTACTACGAGGCCTACTACGGCCAAGCCCAGCGCACCCGTACCCTCATCATCGAGGATTTCCAGCGGGCCTTCGCGCGCTTCGACTACCTGATATCGCCCACCTCGCCGACCGTAGCTTTTACCATCGGTGAACGCACGGAGGACCCCCTGGCCATGTATCTCTCCGACCTGTGCACCATCCCGGTGAACCTGGCCGGTCTGCCCGCCATCAGTCTTCCCGCCGGTCTCTCCCGCGGGCTGCCGGTGGGCCTGCAGCTCATCGGCCCCCACTTCAGCGAGCAGGGTCTGCTGGAAGCGGCCCATGCTCTCGAGCAGCGGTTGGCGTTCCGAGCTCTGCCGCCGATCGTGGAGGTGATCCGATGAGCCCGGTGAACGGGGACGGCGCTCCGGTAGCAGGGGGCGGCGGTTGGGAGGCCGTCATCGGCCTCGAGATCCATGTGCAGCTCAAGACCCGCACGAAGATGTTCTGCGGCTGCCCGGTGACCTTCGGCGCAGAGCCCAACACGCAGGTGTGCCCGATCTGCCTGGGCCACCCCGGCACTTTGCCGGTCGTCAACGAACGGGCGGTGGAATACGCCACGCGTATCGCGCTGGCTCTCGGCTGCTCCATCGCGCCCTCCACGATCTTTCACCGCAAGAACTACTTCTATCCCGACCTGCCCAAGGGCTACCAGATATCGCAGTACGACCTGCCCCTGGGCGTGGGTGGGCACCTGGACGTGGCGCTCGAGGACGGTACCGTGCACCGGGTGGGCATCACCCGGGTGCACATGGAGGAAGATGCCGGCAAGCTGGTGCATGCCGGCGGAGCGGCCGGGCGCATCGAGGGGGCGGATCACTCGCTGGTCGACTTCAACCGGGGCGGCACCCCGTTGGTGGAGATCGTCAGCGAGCCCGACATCCGTACTCCCGAGCAGGCTCGGGCCTTCCTGATCCAGCTCAAGAATCTCCTCGCGCACCTGGACGTCTCCGACGTCAACATGGAGGAGGGCTCCCTGCGCTGCGACGCCAATGTCTCCGTGCGCCGCCCGGGCTATCCCTTCGGCACCAAGACCGAGCTCAAGAACATGAACTCCTTCCGCTTCCTGCAGCGGGGTCTGGAGGCCGAGATCGAACGTCAGATCGACCTCTTGGAGTCCGGGGAGACCGTCGTCCAGGAGACGGTGCACTTCGACTCA
>JAMDDA010000054.1 GCA_023488925.1 Actinomycetota bacterium | reverse complement strand
AGTACAACTGCGGGGGGGTCCACCATCCCGGCGCCCAAGATCTCGAGCCAGCCGGAGCGTTTGCAGAGGCGGCACCCGGCACCCTCGCACATCATGCAGGAGACGTCGACCTCCACGGAGGGCTCGGTGAAGGGGAAGAAGTGAGGGCGCAGCCGCACCTTCCGCTCTTCCCCGAACATGGCCTTGGCGAATGTCTCCAGGGTGCCCTTCAGGTCGGCCAGGGTGATGCCCCGGTCGACCACCAGGCCCTCCACTTGGTGAAACATGGGCGTGTGGGTGGCGTCGCTGTCCCGGCGATACGCCTTGCCGGGCACGATGACGTACACCGGGGGCTGCTGCTTCTCCATGACGCGCACCTGCACCGGAGAGGTATGGGTGCGCAAGAGCACGAGATCACTGATGAAGAAGGTGTCGTGTAGGGAACGGGCCGGATGGTCCGGCGGATGGTTGAGGGCCTCGAAGTTGTAGTAGTCGGTTTCCACCTCGGGTCCCTCGGCCACCTCGAAACCCATGCCGGTGAAGATATCCTCGATCTCCCGTTGAGTGGAGGTGATGAGATGCAGATGCCCCAACGGCAGAGGACGCCCGGGCAGGGTCACGTCGATGCGGTCCCGCGCCAGCCCGTGGACGAGTTCCTCCTCCTCGAGCACGCCGCGCCGGGCGGCGACGGCCGCTTCCAGCTCCTTCTTGACCAGGTTGCCGAGCCGACCCACAGCCGGGCGCTCCTCGGCCGGCAGCTCGGGGATACTCCGGAGAAGCACGGTGAGCGCGGCCTTGCGCCCCAAGAACCGCACCCGCGCCTCCTCGAGCGCCGCCAGATCGGCCGCCTGCTCGATGGCCTGCATGCCCTGCTCGTAGAGCGCCCGCAGGTCGGAGCGCTCGATTTCACTGAGAATGGCTTCGTTCGCGGGAATGGCTCCTCCTCTCTCCACCCGGTCGCTTACGCTAACAGACCCTCGGCGCCTTTGCCAAGGCGGTTCCTCGTCGACTCGTAGAGCAGCACGGTGGCCGCCATGGCCACGTTCAGCGAGTCGAACCCCGCCAGCGGAACGGCCACGGTGCGCGTGGCCAAACCCAGCTCCGGGAGGCTGCCCCGCTCCGAGCCCAGCACCAGGAGCACCCCCCCTTCCACGGTCGCCAGCACCGCCGCTGGTTCCTCTCCGCGGGGATCGGCCACCACCACGGTCGGTAGCGTACCGCCGCGCTCGGCGGCGGCGCGGAGCTTGGCCGCCAGGTCCCGCGGAGACACGTCCACCACCACCCGCGAGAGGAATTGGGCGCCCATGCCCCCGCGGAGCGCCTTGGGGCCGTATGGGTCGGCGGTTCCCGGACTGCACACCACGCCACCCGCTCCAAATGCCACCACCCCCCGGATGATGGTGCCCACGTTGCCGGGATCACCCACCCCATGCAGGTAGACGGTCACGTCGTCACCCAGGGCCAGATCGCTCAATGACCACGCGGCGAGCTCGTGCACGGCAGCCACGTCGGCCGCGCCGCCCAGACTCGAAGCCCGCGCCAGCACCTCGGCGGGGCACACGCCGATGTCGACCTCGTCCTCCTCGGCCGCCCGCCGGAGTTCGGCCGGAATGCGCGCCGCCAGATCCTCCCGCACCAGGATTTCCAGGGGGAGCGCCGCCGCACGCAAGGCGGCTTCGAGCAGGTCGAAGCCCTCGGCCACGAAAAGTCCCCGCTCGCGCCGATACTTCTTCTTCTGCAGTTTTCGCAGCAGTTTGACGGCGTCGTTGTGCGCGCTGGCGACGGTCCGGATCATGGGCGCCCCTTCTAGCCGAGCGGCAGTTGCTCTTCCGGGAGCGTGACTCGGCCCGCCCGCTGCCGAGCCGCGAGGGCTACACCCAGCGTAACCGGGCCCACCCGACCAGTGTACATGGTCAGGATGATGAGAACTTTGCCCACCGTGGTGAGAGCCGGTGTCAATCCCAGAGACAGGCCCACGGTTCCGAAAGCCGAGATGACCTCGAAGAGCCCTTCGGTCACGCCGATGCTTCGCCCCGTGGCGAGGAGCAGCACGGTCATCACGAAGACGAAAGCGCTCGAAAAGCTGAGCACGGTGAGGGCCTTGAACACCTGCTGCTGGCCGATGCGCCGGCTGAAAGCCTCCACATCGGTCTTGCCCCGGGCCGTCGCCCAGATCGACGCCAGGATGACCCCGAACGTCGTGGTCTTGATGCCGCCCCCGGTGGACTCGGGTGAGGCGCCCACGAACATCAAGAAGATCATGATGAAGACGGTGGCCTGGTCGACGGCGGCCATGGAGACGGTGTTGAAGCCCGCTGTGCGCGGCGTCACCGCCTGGAAGAAGGCGGCCAGCACCCGTTGCGGACCGGTGAGACCGGCCATGGCGGTACCGTCCCACTCCACCAGCAGGAATCCCAGCGTCCCGAAGGCGAGCAGGCCCGCCGTCACCGACAGGACTATCTTTGCCTGCAACGACGCGTGCCGGGAGTCCCCGCGGCGGCGGACAACCTCCAGGATCACCGGAAAGCCCAGGCCGCCGAAGATGATGAGCAACGCGACCGTCAGACTCACTACCCAATCGGTACGAAAGCCCTCCAGATTGTCGCTGAAGAGGGCGAACCCCGCGTTGTTGAAGGCGCTCACCGCGTGGAAGGCTCCGTAACCCACCGCCTTCACGAACGGGTAATCGTACCGGAGCGCGAACTGTGCCGCGAGCACCGCCGCCCCCACGCTCTCGAAGGCCGCGGTCATCGCCAGGACGGCCAGCACCAGGCGCACGATGCCCGAGAGCCGCACGTGACCCAGTGTCTCCTGCACGATCAAGCGACGCTGCAGACCGATCCGCCGCCCGGTGAGAACGAACAGTACGGTGGCCCCGGTCATGATGCCGAGTCCGCCGATTTGGATGAGAACAGCGATCACCGCCTTCCCGAGCGGTGTAAAGACGGTCGCCGTGTCCACCGTGACGAGGCCGGTGACACACACGGCCGACGTGGCGGTGAAAAGGGCGTCGATATAGCGGAATGATGCGGGGTCGCTAGTCATACCCGGGAGCATGAGAACCAGCGACCCCACCAGGATGGCCGCGGCGAAGCTGAGGAGGACGACCCGCGGAGGCGAAAGCCTGGGCCGCATGGTCTACGGGCCGCCCGACACCCGTGGCACGACTGCCTCCGCGGTCAGGCGGTGGCCAGGGCTTCCTTGGCCTTGCCGGCGATCTCGGCGAAGACTTGGGGCTCCTGCACCGCGAGCTCGGCCAGGGTCTTGCGGTTCAGGTCGATGTTGGCCACCTTCAGACCGTGCATGAGCTCGTTGTAGCTCAGGCCGTGGAGACGCGCCCCGGCGTTGATGCGCGTGATCCACAGGCGACGGAAGTCGCGCTTGCGGGCCTTGCGGTCGCGGTACGCGTACGTGTACGACTTGAGAAGCTGCTGCTTGGCCTGTCGGTAGGTCGATTTCTTGAGCCCGAAATAGCCTTTGGTCTCGTCAAGGACCTTGCGCCGCTTTTTCTGAGCATTGGTGCTGCGCTTCACCCTCGGCATGGTGCATCCCTCCTACGCGCCCAGAAGGTCCTTGACCCGGGTGGCATCGTTGGCACTGACGACCGCGTCCTTGCGGAACTTCCGCTTCCTCTTGGCCGACTTCTTGGTAAGCAGGTGGCTCCCGAAGGCACGGCGCCGCAGCAGTTTGCCGCTCCCGGTGACTTTGATCCGCTTCTTCGTACCGCTATGGGTCTTGTTCTTTTTCATGTGTCTTCGTTTCTCCCTTTGTCGCCCTGCCACGGATACAGGGCCCACCCGCGCGCAGGCGGCGCGGTCAGGCCGGAGGCGCCGGCCTCCAAATCGACATGTCCGACCCAGCCCGCCCGGGTCTCGAGAGGGGACTACCGCTGCTTCTTGGGCGCCAACATCATGACCATGTTGCGGCCGTCGAGGTTGGGCTGCGATTCGACGTCGCCCAGCTCGGCCAGGTCTTCGGCCATGCGCCGCAGGAGTCTTTCTCCCAGATGCGGGTGCACGAGCTCCCGACCGCGGAACATGATGGTGAGCTTCACCTTGTCGCCCTTCTTCAGAAAGCGCTCCACGTGGCCTTTCTTGACCTCGAAGTCGTGGTCGTCGATCTTGGGCCGCAGCTTGATTTCCTTGATGCTGATCGTGGTTTGGCGCTTACGCGCTTCCTTGGCCTTCTGCTCCTGCTCATAACGATACTTGCCGTAGTCCATGACCTTGCAGACGGGCGGACTCGCTTGGGGTGCGACTTCCACCAGGTCCAGGTTGAGACGGTCGGCATACGCAAGGGCTTCCCTGAGGTTCACCACTCCGACCTGCTCCCCGTCCGGGCCGATCAGCCGGACGACGTCTGCACGGATCCTCTCGTTGATGCGAATGCTGTCGGCTATGTCCTCAGCACCTCCCTCCGGATACACCGGATCGCTTTCGCTCCCCATAATGCAGAAAAGCGGCAGCTCCCAGCCACCGCTCCTTGTCGGCCGCGTTCCTCACGGTCGTCCACGCGCTCCGCCGTCGCGGGCGGGCGTCTCATATGGATGGACCCCGGCGCCCCCGGGGCGCGAGGTGGGAAGAGTGGCTTCCGCTTTATATGCAGCCGGGAGTATAGCCCACGGCTTTCCGGTGCTCAAGTGGCCGGCCCCCGGCTTTCCGGGGCTCAAGTGGCCGGCACGACCGGCGGAGCCGATTCGCCGAGCACCAGCTCCAGGGCACCGGCACGGGAGAAGCTCCCCAGATCGCCCCGGCTGTGGGAGCGCACGGACACGGCCCCGCCCTCCACCTCCCGCTCGCCCAGCACCAGCATGAAGGGCACCTTCAACACCTCGTTGTCGCGGATCTTCCGTCGGACGGACTCGGTGCGGTCGTCGACCTCCACCCGCAAACCCGCGCGCGCGAAGTCCCGGGCCACCGCGCGGGCATAACCGTTGTGCCGGTCGGCCACGGGGATGACCACTGCCTGCACCGGCGCCAGCCATGCAGGGAACGCCCCCCCGTAGTGCTCGATGAGGATACCCAGGAAGCGTTCGATGCTCCCCAGCACCGTGCGGTGAATCATCACCGGGCGGTGACGCCGGTTGTCTTCCCCCACGTACTCGAGATCGAAGCGTTCGGGCATGGCGAAGTCGAGCTGGCACGTGGCGCACTGCCAGGTACGGCCCATGACGTCCTCGATGTGGAAGTCGATCTTCGGACCGTAGAAGGCGCCGTCGCCGGGGTTCAACTGGTACTCGAGGCCGGCCCGATCCAGCGCCCGCGCCAGGGCCTGCTCGGCCGCCCGCCACATCTCGTCGCTGCCGATGGACTTAGCCGGCCGCGTGGAGAGCTCCAGATGCACCGTGTCGAAGCCGAAGGTGCGGTACATGCGCAGGACCAGCTCGATGACGCCCACCACCTCGTCTTCGACCTGCTCGGGCAGACAGTAGATATGTGCGTCGTCTTGGGTGAACGTGCGGACGCGGAAAAGGCCGTGCAGCACCCCGGAGAGCTCGTGCCGGTGAACGAGGCCGAGCTCGGCCATACGCAGGGGGAACTCGCGGTAGGAGTGTCGCTCGGACCGGTAGATGAGGATACCGCCCGGGCAGTTCATGGGCTTCACCGCGAACTCGGCCTCATCGATGCGCGTGAAATACATGTTGTCTTTGTAATTGTCCCAATGGCCGGAGCGCTCCCACAAGGTGCGGTCGAGGATGATGGGTGTTTTGATCTCCTCGTATCCGGCGGCTCGGTGCTCGGCCCGCCAGTACTCCAACAGGGCGTTGACCACCCGCATGCCTCTCGCATGAAGGAAGGGGAAGCCGGGGCCTTCGTCGTGGAAGCTGAACAGGTCGAGCTCCCGGCCCAGCCTCCGGTGGTCGCGCTGCCGGGCCATCTCCAGGCGTTCCAGGTGGGCGTCCAGATCCTTCTTCGTCGGAAAGGCGGTACCGTAATAGCGGGTGAGCATGGGATTATCGGGATCGCCCCGCCAGTAGGCTCCGGCGGTGGACAGCAGCTTGACCGCGGGGATCCGGCTCGTATCGGGGAGGTGCGGGCCCCGGCAGAGATCGACGAAGTCGCCGTGGCGATACACGCTGATGGTGACATCCTCGGGCAGCTCGCGGATGAGCTCCAGTTTGTACGGCTCGTCGGCGAACAACTGCAGAGCCTCCGCCCGGCTCACCTCCTGCCGCCGGAAGGGCTTTGCGGCCCGGATGGACCGTTCCATGGCCTCCTGCAGGCGTGCCAGGTCGTCCTCACCGACGGGTTCAGGGAATTCGAAGTCGTAATAGAAGCCGTCTTTGATAGCCGGGCCGATAGCCACCTTCGTGCCCGGATAGACGGCGGTCGCCGCTTCGGCCAGCACGTGCGCGCTCGAATGGCGTAGCACCTCCAGGCCGTCCTCGGACTCGAGTGTGACGATGCTCACGTGGTCGCCCTCGTGGACCGGAGTGTCGAGATCGACGAGCCTGTCCCCAATCCTGGCCGCTACCGCCGCTTTCGCCAGCCGACGCCCGATGGTCTCGGCCACGGTGAGGGCGGTGGCCCCCTCGGGCACGGAGAGCATGGAGCCGTCGGGCAGGATGACGTTCATGGGACCTCACTCGGACCGGGGATTACGAACGGCCTCGAGTATACCAAGGCGGGATCGGCCTGAGGCCCCGGGTCTGCGCACCGGCCATCGCGCCCACGCTCGAGAGCAGGCGCGCCCACAGACGAAGGGAGCCCCCGCACGTCACCGCATCCGCGAACCCCCCGGCAGCAGGCGCGCCGACAGGCGAAAGGAGCCCCCGCACAGGGACTCCTTTCAGCCCGCGACTGAATGCGGCGTGACAGCCGATTCCTCAACAAAGTGCCAGTGGGCGCTACAGGATTTGAACCTGTGGCCTCTTCCGCGTCAAGGAAGCGCTCTCCCCCTGAGCTAAGCGCCCGGCCGAGCCGAGACATAATACAGCCGGCCCAAGATTCCGACAAGCCGCCGAGTCGGCCGGCCGGCGGTCTTCCGACCGGCCGAGCGCCGGGCGGACCGAAGCGCACCGAGCCAAAGAGATGCCGAGGCCGGCGGTCTTCCGACCGGCCGAGCGGGCGCCGGTCCCGCTCCTCTACGAGGCTGTTGAAGAACCCGGTATCACGCCACGTTCGGCCACGGACGGGAGTCAAGATGCAGTGGTTATTCGTCTCCGAACGTGGCGGTCACGGTCTTTGTCAACAGCCTCCTAGTGTCCTGAATTGAAAGTACAGGTTAAAAACTCTCCATGGCGAACCTTACTTCCAAATGCGAGGATGGAGGAGCCATGGGACGACGGGGTAGACCAACGCCAGACATTGTGCTTTCCGAGACCGAGCGGGAAACCCTCGAACGTTGGGCCCG
>JAMDDA010000150.1 GCA_023488925.1 Actinomycetota bacterium | reverse complement strand
CGACGCTCTTCCGATCTACTCCTGAAGACCTGCTGGCCTTCGGGCAGGAGCACGGTTTCTCCGTCACCGCCATCGGGTTGTTGCGGGATGGGGAGGAGCCCGTCTCCAGCACCCGCATCCGCGCGTTGATCGTGGAGGGAGCCGTGGAAGCCGCAGCCGGCCTCCTCGGGCGCCCGCATGTGTTGGAGGGGTATGTGGTGGCGGGTGCGGGTCGCGGGCGCGACTTGGGGACGCCCACGGCCAACCTCGCCGTCTCGCCCTTGGTGGCCGTGCCCGCCGAGGGTGTGTACGTCACGCGCACCGTTCTCCCCTCTGGCCGGGTGGAAGCTTCGGTGACCAGTGTCGGAACCAACCCGACTTTCGAATCCGACGCTCTCGTGCGGGTGGAGACCTATCTGTTGCGGTTCAAAGGGAGTCTCTACGGCGAGTCGATCCGGGTGGAGTTTCTCCAACGGCTCCGCGGACAAAGGGCGTTTCCGGACGCCACCACGCTGGTCGCGCAGATCGAACGAGACGTAAGAGAGGCGGAAGCGTACTTCCGAGCCCACCCGTAGGGTGTTAAAGTTGTAGCAAAGCCCTTGTGATCCACACCGAGTGGGGGAAAACGTGGACGTCGACATCATCGCAGGCTACCTGGGAGCGGGCAAGACCAGCTGCATCCAGGGGCTGATCGAGAGCGACGAAGATCCGGCCGGCCTGGCCGTTCTCGTGAACGAGTTCGGCGAGCTCGGCCTGGACGGTACTCTGCTCGAGGGGGCCACGCCGGTGGTGGAGCTCGCGAGCGGCTGCATCTGCTGTACCCTGCGTCTGGATTTCCGCACCCAGATCAAGGAGATCGCCGACCGCTGGCGCCCCCGGCGTCTCTTGATCGAGCCCACCGGAGTGGCCACCATCGCCCAAGTGGTGAAGGCCCTGCGCCATCCCGACCTGGAGGGGCGGGTGACGGGAGCGCGCGTGGTGGTGCTGGTGGATGCCCTCACCTTCAACGAGCGCCTGCGGGAGAGCCCGGCCTTCTTCACGGCGCAGGTGGCCCAGGCCGATCTGCTCCTGCTCAACAAGATCGATCTGGTGAGTCGGGCGCGGGTGGCGGCCCTCCAGGCCGCGCTCGAGCAGCTGGCCCCCGCGGCCTGGGTGCTCCCCACGGTGCGGGGGCGTCTCCCCAAAGACGCGGTGCTGCCGCCCTTCCATGCCGTGGGGGATCCGGGCGAGGCCGAGGTGCTCACCGGGCTCGATTCGCTCAGCTGGGCCCTCCCCCGGCCGGTGGTCCTCGCCCAGGCCCGCCGCCTGTTCCGGGATCTGGCCGCGGAGCGCTTCGGCCGGGTGGAGCGGGCCAAGGGTATCCTGGAGACCCCGGAGGGCTGGCGGCGGCTGGACGTAGCCGCGAGCCGGATGAGCGAAGAACCCTGGGGCCCGGCCCCCGAGGGCCGGCTGGTGGTGATCGGCCGGGAGCTGCGCCGCGATCTCTTGACCGAGGCCCTGCAGGCGCTGGGTGGGCAGGAAGCCGGGCATTGAACCAGACGGGAGCGACCGAGAAAGGCGGGGCGATGAGGGGACCGGCGGCGGGGGCAGGGATCGGGATCGCCCTCGATCTGGGGACCAGCGGGGTACGCGGCCAGGCGGTGGACCTGCGCAGCGGGGAGATCCTGGCCACGGCCATCACCACCCACCACCCCCTGCCCGGCGGCAACGTCATGGATCACCTCCATTTCGCGGTGGAGACCTCCACCGACGGCGTGTCCGCGGTGGCCCACGATCTCATGATCGACACCGTGAACAAGGTCATCCGCTCCCTGGGCGTGGAGCGGGCCCGCGTCTGCCGGCTGGCCATCTGCGGCAACCCCATCCAGCTCTCGCTGTTCCAGGGCATGGAGATCCGCGACCTGGCCTACGCCGGCAAGCACAAGCGGGAGTCGCTCGGCGTGGCGGTGCAGGCCCGGGATGCGCGCATCGGGCGGGTGGAGGAGATCGCCGGATTGGACCTGCCCGCGCAGGCCGACCTGATCGTGCCCCCGGCGGTGGCCCACGAGATCGGCGCCGACGCCCTCGCCATGATGATCGAGTCGGGTATGCTCGAGCGGGACGAGATCGCGCTGGTGACCGACTACGGCACCAACGCCGAGATGGCCCTCAAGGTGGGCGACCGCATCGTCACCGGTTCCGCCGCCTGCGGTCCCGCTTTTGAGGGCCAGGCCATCGCCTACGGCATGCTGGCGGCTCCGGGAGCCATCTCCGACCTGGTGCGGGAGGCCGCGGTCTACCGCAACCTGGTGCTGGACGAGGCCATGCTGCCCGCGCCCGGGCAGCTGGTGGACCCCCATACCGGCCGGGTGCAGGCCCCCGGTCAGGTGCAGGCGCGGGGCATCACCGGCACCGGGGTGATGGCGGTGATCGCCCTGGGCCTGGAGGATGGCCTCCTCCAGTTGCCCAAGATCAGCTCCGCCGACGGCAAGATCCATCTGGCCGACGGGGTGGTGTTAAGCCAGGAAGACGTAGGGGAGGTGGGCAAGGCCATCGGGGCGGCCCGCGCCGGCCACCTTACCCTGGCCGCCGAGCTCGGCATCGACCTCGAAGAGGTCAAGGTGGCCTACATGGCCGGGGCCTCGGGCACCTACGTGGACGCCCGCAAGGCTCAGGCCATCGGCATGGTGCCCGCCTCGGCCACCACCATCTACCAGATCGGCAACACCTCCCTCATGCTGGCCCGCGACCTGGTGACCCGGCCCGACCGGCTCGGGGAGGTGGAGGGTATCGCCCGCGCGCTCCGGGCCCAGCACTGCATGTTCGCCGAGGCCCCGGTCTTCAAGCAGGCCTACGTGCTCGAGCTGGCCTACTGGACGGAAGGCATGCCCTGGGAGATGTACCTCAAGTTCATCAAGCGGATGGGACTCCCCCCGCTGCGCGAGTTCCCCGGAGATGCCGAGGTCATCCGCCTGGTGGAGCGGGACATCCCCGATTTCGGCCGCCGGGGGCTGCAGGTGGTGCACGATGTGGGCATGGTCATGGTGGCTTTCATGGAGGGGTGCACCGCATGCGAAACCTGCCGGGACATCTGCCCCGAGGACGCCGTCAGCATCGGCCACGACGAGGAGGGCAGACCTCTGGTGGAAGTGGAGAGCGCGCGCTGCCTGGGCCTGAGCTGCCTGCGCTGCCAGCTCGCCTGCCCGGAGCGGGTGTTTCAGTTCAAGAACTTCCTGGGCGCGCACGCCTGAGGAGGCTGCCGGAGAAGGACGGGGTCGCCCTTGCGGGGACACGCCCGGAGGGCGCAAAGGAGGGGGCGGCCCGGCGGGCCGCCCCCTCCTGCTTGAGACCCCCAGATATCTTGGGTCTTGTCGGTTATGTGCGCCGCCGGACTACACCACCAGGTTCCACTTGGCCCGCATGTCCTGCCAGCTCATGCCGGAGGCCGCGTCCGCCGCGAAGGCGGGGCCGTCCTTGGCCTGGTCGGCATAGACCCCCATGTCGAAGCTGGTGACGTACTCTTCCGACACGGCGCCCCCGCCGCAGACGAAGGGCAGTTCGATGCCCTCCTTCTTCAGCATGTCGGCGATCTTGGCGAAGGCCGACATGGTGGTGGTCATGAGGGCGGTGCCGGTGACCAGATGGGCCTTGTTCTCCTTGACGGCTTTCACCACCGTGTCCTCGGGGACGTCCGAGCCCAGGTCGATCACCTTGAACCCGTTCGCCCGGATGAGGGCGGCGGCGATGTTCTTGCCGATGTCGTGGATGTCGCCGTGGGCGCAGTGCATCACCACCGTGCCCTTCTTGGTGGCCTTGCCCCCCATGGCGTCCTCGGCCTTGGTGAGACCCACCATGAGGGCGTCGGACGACAGGATGACCTGGGGCAGGTAGTAGACGCCGTCGTCCCAGAGCTTGCTGACCTCACGCATCCCGGCGATGAGGGTGTCGATGACCGCCTCGGGGCCCTTGCTGGCCAGAGCCTTGTCGGTGGCCTCGGACACCGCGTCTTCGTCGCCCTCGACCACCCCGCGGGCGATGGCCTGCAGGACGGGGTCGGTGCTCACGTCGGCCGCCCCCCGCTTCTTGGGGGCGATCTTGACGTCGTAGCGCACGAAGATCGGCGTGAAGTCGGCGATATCGGCTACGGTCCTTGCCATTGATGCTCCTCCTTGTCGAGGGTTTCCTCGGCGCCCGGGACGACCCCGGGTACCGTCAGCTCCGTCGGTTCTGTCCCTGGTATCAGTAGCCGTAGGAGGTCGGGTCGAAGCCCGGGACCTTCTTGTATTCGCTCAGGCACATGTCGACGAAGTCACCCTCGTTGTCGGGCAGGGCTTCCACCTCCCGGCGGGCTTTGTCCAGGGCTTCCCGCTCGTGTTCGGTGAGCGTCAGCTTCTTGTCGCCGGCGATCAGCTCGGCGGTCCTGAGGACGGCCGCCCGGGAGCGGAGGTAGTAGCTGTCGGCGTTCGCGACGATGGCCTTGCCGATCTCGTAGGCGTTGTCCGGGGAGAGCATGAAGCCGTGCACGTCCCGGTACTTGTCGCTCGCGATGTTGATGGCCTGCAGCTCCTTGGCGGTGCCGAGCTCGATGGCCGCGTTCATCTGGGCGACGTTGTAGCCGAGGATCTCGGTAAACACCTCCACCGAGGAGCCGCCGAACATGTCGTGGTACTCCACGGCCTCGTTGCTCCACAGGTCGACCACGGCCGCCACGATGTTGGACTGCATCTCGGAGTGGGCGCAGGCCGAAGCCACGCCTTCCATGGTGATCGGGATCCCGGTGATGGCCTTGATGATGGGATCCTCGTAGGCGCAGTCCTTGCTCGGGCCGGTCGCGCCCTGTTCGTAGGCCACCAGCGAGCGGGCGGCCGAGCAGGCGCGGGCCAGGGCGGCGAAGGTGTGGGGGAGATCGGTGGCGGTGTAGCCGCCGGCCAGGAACATGGCGGTGTTGCCCCGGGCACAGTCGGTGTCACCGCCCGGCGTGATGCCGTGCTTCTTGGCGGTGGCGACGATCTGCGGCCACAACCACTCCATATCCCGGCTGGACAGAACGCCGATGCCGAAGATCACGCCCTTGATGTCCTGGCGCTGCACGGCGTAGTCGAAGACCTCTTTGCCCCCCATCGTCTCGATGGAGAGGACGTCGGCGCCCTGCGCGGCCGTGGAATCGAAGGAGGCGAGCATCCAGTCGAGCTCCTGCGAGTGGCGCATGTGCACCATGTCGGGCTTGCGCAGGTCGGCGACGGTGGAGACCAGGGCGCTCTTCAGGCCGTACTTGTCGTAGTACTCCTTCATCTGCTCTTTGGCCTGCGCGAAGATGGCGCCCGCCCATTCGGGTTGGCTGGTTATCTGGTAGATGTGCTCGAACTCGATGACGAGACCGGGGAACCCGAGGGCCACGCAGCGACCCAGGGCGTCATCGGTCATACGCTGGTACTCGCGGAGGATCTTCTCCTTGGTGGCCTCGCTCCCCGGACGGGGATGCGGGACGATCTGCGGGTAGACGTACTTCTTGCCGAGTTCGATGGGGCCAAGGCCTATGGAGACGGGCTTCGGGGCCGACCCGAAGATCATCTCGTCCCAACTCTTGTAGGCCATAGACGTATACTTAGGCATGCGTCTCCCTCCGTGGCTGAATGGGAATTGCCCTTGCAGACCATCCGCGACCGGAGCGGCGCGGTGGGCCGGTCTGCGAGAGAGTACCGAGCGCTAGGTCATGGACCTCACCTCCCCAAGGACCTTCTTCACGCGGCCGCCTTGAGGGTCGGCTCCGCAGGGTCCCGAAAGTGGATCATTGGCGTGGCTTCCGACCGAGGCCCCGAGGCACGGGGGCCGCCCCCCGGCTCCGGGTGGGGGCGCTCCCCCCTGTGGAACGACCTCCCTAGTTGTTTATACCGCATGTCGATGGTCCAGTCAAGCTCGGCGGATACCGTGAGGTAACTGACGCTGCGTGACCGGTGTGAGGTCACGCCCGCGGAGCCGTCTCGGTTCCGCTCTCCTCATCCCACCAGATAGCCGAATACCAACATGTACAGGAGCGCCCACAGAGCGACCACCGAGGTCGCGACGGCGCCTATGTCCAGCGAGCGCAGCACGATGGTGGTGACCACGGTGGCCGCGGCGACCACCAGCAGCTCGAGCATGACCTTGTTCCTGAGCGTCATGGCAAACCCCTCAATCGCCGGCCGCGCCGGCGGGATCATGTTTACAGCGCCCGAATGAATCCCTTGAGCCAGATGAAGAGCATGATGAACACCAAGGTCCACGCCACGAACGTCAAGGACATCAACGGGTACTCATCCACCGAGCCGCCCACGATGCCGGGAGTGACGTAGCGGAAGAGATAGGTGAACACCAGGCCGAGAACGATGATCAGCACCGTCCAGCCCACCTTGCGGCCCACCGGCGCCTTCTCGGCGGGGAGCCCCCAGTACACGGCGATAGGGAGGAACCAGGAGATCAGCCAAAGGACGATATCGAGCCCCAGAGTACCGCGCTGGGTCCAACCGAGCGCCCAGAGGACCACCACACTCACCGCCGCCAGGACGGCCACAGCCACCAACACCAGGATCTTGCGTCCAGTCATCGGTTCACTCCTTCCTCAAGCCAGTCCCAGATGCTGCACCAGTACGAGCCACACGAACCCCCAGTGCAGAGGCAAGAGCGAAAGGACCATCTCCTGGTTCGTGGCGAGGGCGCCGTCTCCGGTCAGGGTCATGGAAAGGGCCACCGAGATGGCCGTGCCGAGGAACGCGACGGCGCTGCCCACGGCTTTGCGCAGGGTGACCTCCGGGCCCCGCGCTCCCTCGGAGCCGAGCCCGAGGAAGGGGCCGTAGAAGAACACGAAAAAGAGGATCCAATAGGCGAGAACCGCCGAGAAGAGCGGGGCGCCGGTCAGGTCGGGGGACACCCAGTGGAAGACCCAGGTGGCGGCGACCCCGGTTGCGATCATCAAGAGAAAGGCAAGAACACGCTCCGTCGTGGTCGAGGTCATGGAATCCCTCCCTTTGTCACCTTTCGTGGAGACTGGACGTCATGCTCTCAAGGCAACCACCCCCTCAGCCGACAGCCACACCCCGCGACAGGCGTGCAGTAGAGGTCACGCTCCCCAGGTATCGGGAGCGAAGTAAGTATACGCTCCAAAAGCAAAGCGGTCAATCGGGCCGGCCCCCGTGTGGTAACCTAGACCAGGCGCCGGAAGGAGCGGCGCGCGTTCTGACCTGTTTCTCGGCCTGGATCGCATGCATCCACGCTGGGGGCACGGAGCCCGAGGAGGCTGAGCATGCTGAGCAAGGAACGGAAGCTGGAGATCATCGAGAAGTTCAAGAAGCACGAAGGGGACACGGGTTCCCCGGAAGTCCAGATCGCCATCCTCACCGATCAGATCAACGTCCTGACCGAGCACCTGAAGATCCACAAGAAAGATCACCATTCGCGACGTGGTCTGCTCAAGATGGTGCTGATGATCGTTCTCGGCCT
>JAMDDA010000073.1:349-7473 GCA_023488925.1 Actinomycetota bacterium | reverse complement strand
CCACGCCGGTGGCCGCCGCCCGGGAAACCTTGATACGCATCGCGTAGAAAGAACGCCACACGAAGGTCACCGACACCAGGAAGAACACAGCAGCGATGACGTGGGTCAGCGCCGTGCCCTGCTCGTTCGCCATGCTCACGGCCAGCTCCACCGCCAGGAGCCCAAAGAGGGTGGTGAACTTGATGATGGGATTCATGGCCACCGAAGACGTATCTTTGAAGGGGTCGCCTACGGTATCGCCCACGACGGTGGCCGCGTGCAGCGCGGTCCCCTTCTCGTTCACCGGTGCCTCCACCACTTTCTTCGCGTTGTCCCAGGCACCCCCGGCGTCGGCCATGAAAATGGCCTGAAAGAGCCCGAACACGGCAATCGAGATCAGATAGCCGATGAAGAAGAACGGCTCAGTGAAGGCGAAGGCCAGGGTGCCGAAGAACACCGCGAGAAAGATGTTGAACATCCCTCTCTGCGCATACTGCGTGCAGATCTCCACGACTTTCTTGCTGTCGGTGACCGAGGCTTTGGTCGTGCCCTCCAGCTTGATGTTGCGCTTGATGAACTCCACCGCCCGGTAGGCCCCGGTGGTGACCGCCTGCGTGGAGGCACCGGTGAACCAGTAGATCATGGCCCCGCCGGTGATAAGGCCGAGCAGGAAGGGCGGGTGCAGCAACGACAGGTTCTCGAGTCCGGTCTTCAGCCCGTCGGTGAGCAGCACGATGATCGAGAAGATCATGGTGGTGGCCCCGACGACGGCCGTGCCGATCAACACCGGTTTGGCCGTGGCCTTGAAGGTGTTGCCGGCCCCGTCGTTCTCCTCGAGGAAGTGCTTGGCCTTTTCGAAGTCGACGTCGAACCCGTAGTCCTTCTTGATCTCCTGCTTCACGTTCGGCACCTGCTCGATGAGCGAGAGCTCGTAAACCGACTGCGCGTTGTCGGTCACCGGGCCGTAGGAGTCGACGGCGATGGTCACCGGTCCCATCCCCAAGAAACCGAAGGCCACCAAGCCGAAGGCGAACACGGCCGGAGCCACCATCAGGTCGGCCAGCCCCTGGGTGCTGACCAGGTAAGCGGTGCCCATGAGGGCCACCACGGCGATACCCAGCCAGTAAGCGGCAAAGTTGCCCGCCACGAACCCGGACAGGATGTTGAGCGAAGCGCCCCCTTCCCGCGACGAGGTCACCACTTCGCGCACGTGCGCGGACTTGGTCGACGTGAAGACCTTGACCAGCTCGGGGATGATGGCCCCGGCCAGCGTGCCGCAGGTGATGACGGTGGAGAGCTTCCACCACAGACTGCCGTCACCCAGTTCCCGGATCAACAGGAAGGAAGCCGCATAGGTCAGGACCACCGAGATGGCCGAGGTCAGCCACACCAAGGTGGTCAGGGGCGTCTCGAAGTTCATGGTGGCGGCATTCTCATAACGAGCCCGGGCCACCACGCCGTTGATCAGGTACGAGCCTACGCTGGCCACGATCATCATGACCCGCATGACGAAGATCCACACCAGCAGCTGCACCTGCACCACCGGTTGCAGAACGGCCAGCAGAATGAAGGAGATCAGGGCCACACCGGTCACGCCGTAGGTTTCGAAGCCGTCGGCCGTGGGACCGACCGAGTCACCCGCGTTGTCGCCGGTGCAGTCGGCAATGACCCCGGGGTTGCGAGCGTCGTCTTCCTTGATGTTGAAGACGATCTTCATGAGGTCCGAGCCGATGTCGGCGATCTTGGTGAAGATGCCCCCGGCGATCCGCAGGGCCGACGCGCCCAACGACTCGCCGATGGCAAAGCCGATGAACACGGGACCGGCATAGTCACGCGGGACAAAGAGCAGGATCAGCAGCATCACCAGCAGTTCGACGCTGATGAGCAGGGTGCCGATACTCATGCCCGCGGTGAGGGGGATGGAGTAGCAAGGGTAGGGCTTACCCTTGAGGCTGGCGAAGGCGGTGCGGGAGTTCGCAAAGGTGTTGATACGGATGCCGAACCAGGCCACGCCATAGCTGCCGCCGATACCCACCAGGCTGAAGGCCAGGATCACCACCACCTTGACCAGCGAGAAGTCCTGCAGCACGCCGAAATAGAACGACATGATGACGCCGATGAACACCCACAGGATGAGCAAGAATTTGCCCTGTTGGATGAGATAGGTCTTGCAGGTCTCGTAGATGAGCTCCGAGATCTCCCGCATGGAGACATGCACGGGCATGTTCTTGAGCCGGTTGTAGATGATGAGACCGAAGAGAAGGCCGAGGGCGCAGATGATCAGACCGAGGGTCAGCAGCGCCTGCCCACTCATCCCGAGGAAGTCGACCGAACCGAGGTCGGGCAGCACGAGATTCGCCTCACCACCCGCCTGCTCGGTCGCGGCGCCGCCCTCGGCCAGAGCCACGGGAGCCAGCACCAGCGAAAGGAGAACCAGGAGCACCACGGCAAGCGCCGTTCTCTGCAGGCACCGGCGTACGCCCCTCCGGGCACGGACCGTCGATGACGATATACCCTCCATGCAGCCACGACCTCCTTTTTTAAGCGCTGTCGCCGCCTTTTCTTAAGGCGGCTTAAACCCAAGGCATGCTACAACTCGGCCCAGGGGTTGTCAAGCCGCGAGGCGGGCGCTGCCCCCCGGGGGCCACGGCCACAGTCATGGCCGCGCGGTCCTCGGGTGGGTGCGCCCCCGCGCCCGGGGAGCCAGCGAGAATGAGTAGCTCGTGTAGAGGTACCCGAAAGTGCGCCCCCGCGCCCGGGGAGCCATCTGTAGATCCTCGCTCCTCGCGCGCGCGTAACTGATCGCTGCACGCTGCGCGAGGAGGCCTGGGCTCGGCCTCGCTCCTCGCGCGCGCGTAACTGATTCCGGGGTGCGCCCCCCGCGCCCGGGGAGCCAGCGCGGGCCGGTAAGGCTGGGCTCGCCCTGACTTCGCCGCCGTCGCCCGAAGGTATAGAATCATCCGTCGTGACGAATCCGCCCAGTACAGCCACTCCCCCGGTCCCCCGGCTCAGCCTGCGGGTGCGGTCATGGTGATCTCGAGAACGGCCGCGCCGGTCATGAGCAGCGTTCGGTTGCTCCTCCTTTCCATCGTGGGGTGGGAGATCGTGCAGGGTTTGCGGGACGTCGGCCCGGCAACCACGGGCTCGTGGCCGGCCAACCCCTTCGACCTGCTCCTGCTCTTCGTGATGCCCGGACTCACCACCTTCGCCTTCACGCGTCTGTTCATCGCGGTGATCCAAGCAGGGAGGGGGTCGCTGAACACCTACACCCTCACCTCCCACCCCTGGGCCGGGGTGTTCTGGCTCGGTCTTGCGGTGGCCATGGTGGGCCAGGGTGCGCACGTGGCCGCCAACACGCTCAACAACGCCGTCCCCCAGGTCGTGAGGTTCGGCGAGTACGGCGTGATGGCCGAATTCTGGGACGAGCAGCTCGGCCACTGGCTGCTCGGCACGGGGTTCTTTCTCATGACTCTTGCAGTCATGGTCCTCGGCCAAGGGGCCGCTCAGCGGGTGGTCGGGGGGGAACGGGCGCTGCTGGCCCTCGGTTCCTTCGCGACCTACGGTGTCACCGTGCTCTTCATCGGCGTGGAGGGGCAGCAGGTGGTACCCGCCATCCTGGGGAGCTTTGCGCTGACCGGACTCGGCCTGTGGGCCCTGCCCCCTTACGAGCTGGGCCGCGACCCGGTGAGCCTGCTCGTGATCCCAGGCGTGGCCGCGGCTGGGGTGGTGCTCCTGATTTGGGGGGTGCTGGTGGGCGGGCAGCCCACCTGGCCCTGGTAAGTCTGGAAAGCCGAGGAGTTCACCGTGACCCAGCCTCCGCTTGGCGATCTGCGGATCCCGACCGGCGCATGCCGACCGGCAGGCGCCGGCGGCGAAACCCGCTAGCACCGCCGGCTGCCCTATCGAGCTGTTGAAGAACCAACCGTCACGCCCCGTTCGGTCCCGGCCGAGGGGGAAAGAGCAAGGGAGCCCTGGCCTCGATGCTGCGAATCAACCGTCACGCCCCGTTCGCCCCCGGCCGATAGCCAATATGCAGGGATTCTTACTCCCCGAACGTGGCGGTCAGGGCCTTCTTCAGCAGCCTGCCATACCTCATTGCGCCGTTCTTGGCGCGGACCGGGGGCCCGGCGGCCTTCTGCTATAATCGGCTCTCGTTTCCAAGGCCCCTGCACGCGGAGAGGTGTCCGAGCCGGCCGAAGGAGCACGACTGGAAATCGTGTAGGCGGGGGCAACCCGTCTCGAGGGTTCGAATCCCTCCCTCTCCGCCACCGTCCACTGGAGCGTTTTCCGTGCACATGAGCAATCTCTTGGCCAGAAGAACCGCCCGGGCGCCGCTCTCCGCTCTGGTGGTCGCAGTCTTGCTCGTCCTCCTCGTCACCGTACCCGTAGCTTGTAACTGGGCCGCCTCCTCCCCCGACGGCACCCAAACCACCGAGACGTCTGTGTCCACCGGCTCGAGCACCACGAGCACGGCGCTCCCCCCCGCTTACGCCACGCCGGAGTCGAACGCCTACACCCGCGACCTCAAACGGACGGCCCTGGCGGCTGCGAAACTGGCCGACGAGCTCTCCCAGGCCGGAGTCGCCCCCGACGATCCTCGGGCCGCAACCGTCTATGCCCTGCGGGCCAGAGCCCAGGCCATCACCGCCCGCAAGGCCCTCCTGGAGAAACAGCCCCAGGTCGCCGACGAGGCCGCCCGGGAGATGCGATCGCTGCTCGCTCGGGCCGGGGCCACGGCCAAAGACGCCACCGCCGAGGCCCTCGCCCGCGTGGACGCCCGCATGGATGCCCTGGGTGTGCCCTCCTCTCACCCCGAGCAGGCCGCCGCCGTCCTCGACGACATTATCGCCGACCTCGCGCCCCTCCTGCCGGCGGAGACCACCAGTACTACGCACGGAGCGCAAGTACCGACTACGCAGTAGGCTGATGAGGAAATAGCCCATTTTCATCCGGCCCGCGTGTGCCCGCGTCGCGCGGGCAGGGGAACTGTTGACAAAGACCATGATCGCCACGTTCGGGGCACGGCGGGAGCCGGCCTTCTTGCATGTCCGGCCGGACCGGCGCCCGGGCCCCGCGGGCCAGGTCCCCCGGCCCGCTTTCCGTCACACCTGGCTGGTATACTACTTCTGACCGTGCTAGGTGGGGAGGTAGCGGTGCCCTGTAACCCGCAATCCGCTACAGCGGGGCTGAATCCCCACCCGAGGAGCGGACCTGTGAGGTCGAGCCGCCGCCAAGTGGTGTTGACGGCCGGGTCCCGCGCAATGGGAATCCGTGAACCGGGTCAGGACCGGAAGGTAGCAGCCCTAAGCGGACCCTTCCATGTGCCGCGGGGGTGCTTGGCTTGAGCCGGCTGACGGTGGGCGCTTGGAGGCCCGTCTTCGACGGTGGGTGCACGGTCTGATCTCGTCTTCTCGGGGAAGGAGCCATCCAGCCAGTGTCGATCTCCCTCTACCGGAAGTACCGCCCCACGACCTTCGCGGACGTGGTGGGGCAGGCACACATCACCCGGACGCTCACGAACGCCATCAAGCAGGACCGCGTAAGCCACGCCTATCTGTTTGCCGGCCCCCGGGGCACCGGCAAGACCAGCACGGCCAAGATCCTGGCTATGGCTTTGAACTGTGAAGCCGGCCGCGGCAAGGCCACCCCGCATCCCGACGGTACCTGCGCGAACTGCCAAGCCATCCGCCGGGGAAGCTCCATGGACGTGCTCGAGATCGACGCCGCCTCCAACCGGGGCATCGACGAGATCCGGGAAATCCGCGACCGGGTGAACTTCGCTCCGGTCCAAGGCCGCATGAAGGTCTATATCGTGGACGAGGTCCACATGCTGACCCCCGAGGCCTTCAACGCCCTCCTCAAGATGCTCGAGGAGCCGCCGCCCCACGTGGTTTTCGTGCTGGCCACCACTGAACCGCACAAGATTCTGCCCACCATCCTGTCCCGCTGCCAGCGCCTGGACTTCCGCCGGCCCTCGGTGCCGGAGATCGTCCGGGTACTCATGTCGGTGGCCGACCGGGAAGGCATCGCCGTCTCGGAGAACACCCTCTCCGTCATCGCGCGGGCGGCCGGGGGGAGCTTCCGTGACGCCATCGGTTCCCTCGACCAGCTCTCCGCCTACTGCGAGGGCACCATCACCCTGCAGGACGCCTTGGCCATCCTGGGGGTGGCCGAGCAGGACCTGCTCTTCGAGATCGTGGACATAGTCGAGGCGCGCGACACCCAGGCGGCCCTCCTCTTCGTGGAACGGCTCTCCCAGTCGGGGGCCGACCTCAACCAGTTCATGCGCGACCTGCTGGGCCACCTGCGCGATCTCTATGTAGTGCAGCACACGGTCGAGCCTCCAGACAGCGTGGCCGCCGGCCAGGAGCACCTGGACGGCCTACGCAGCCAGGCCAACCGTATCGGCACTCCCGACCTGGTGGGCTTCATCGACCTGGTGGGCGGAGCTCAGCGGGCGGTGCGGCAGGGAGCCGACCCCCGGCTGGAGCTGGAGCTGGTTCTGATCAAGCTCACCCGCCCGGAGACCGAGGCCACTGTACGCGGCCTGATGGCCAGGCTGGAGAAGCTCGAGGCCGCCCTGCAGGCCGCTCCCGGGGTCTCGAGCCGAGCAGGCCGACCGGCGACCGAGCCCCTGGCGGCATCCCCTGGTGGAGTGGCCCAATCCCCGGCCTTGCCTTTCCTCCCGGCGGTGACCCCGGTGACGGGCCCGGTCGACACACGCGCAGCCCAGGAGGCCGCGCCCGCCGAAGCGGGCGCGGCCCCGGTTCCACGAGGCTCGGCGGTGACCCCGGACGAGAGCTCGGCGGCGGAGGCAGTGACCCCGGTCGTTACTGCGGCGGCCGCGGTAGCGGGCGGAACCCCGGCGATGACCGCGGCGGGCATGACCGCGGTAGCGGGCCCGGCGGCGACCCCGGCGGCTCAAATCGAGCCCACCCTCGACAACCTGCGGCGGGCTTGGACTATCATCCTCACCGCCGTCAAGAAACGCCGCCCAAGTTTGTACGCGCTGTTGACCGAGGCCCGCCCCGACGAGCTCGAGAGCGACGTCCTGATTCGCCGGCGGGAGGCGGAGCAGGTGAAAGGTGAGGCGCTGGGCCGTCTTCGGCCCGATGCCGGGGAGCTTGGCCAGCTCGTCGATCAAG
>JAMDDA010000073.1:0-339 GCA_023488925.1 Actinomycetota bacterium | reverse complement strand
CGGGCCGACAACCAGACGCTGCTGGCCGACACGCTTCGGCACCTCACCGGCCGAAACCTGGGTATCTCCGCCCGGGTGGCCGAAGGGCCGGAGTCGGCGAAAGAGCCCCCCGAGGAGCGTGCTACACTCCTGACCAAAGAGGAGCTCATCGATCTCCTGAAGAAGGAGTTCGACGCCCGGCCGATCGACGACGAAGCCGCCCGCTGACCCCCAGGGAGGGCCCGATGAACCCCAACTATCAGAAGATGATGAAGCAGGTCCAGAAGATGCAGGCCGACATGGCCAAGGCACAAGAAGAGCTGGCCAAGGAAGAGGTGGAGGCCTCCGCCGGCGGGGGCA
>JAMDDA010000128.1 GCA_023488925.1 Actinomycetota bacterium | reverse complement strand
ACCGGCCAGGGCGGCGAGGCCGCCTGCCTGGGTCGGAATCCATCCGCCGTCGGGGGCGAGCACAGCCCGAGCCCGCTCCACCAACTCCCGATCGCCGGCAAGGACGAGGGCGGCGGCGGTCTCGGCGGTCGCGGCCACCTCCTTCCAGGCGTCCCAGAGCTTGGTCGGGCTAAGTGTCAATCTGGCCATAGGGCTCTCCCTTGAGGCGTCCCCCGTAGAGCGCCGTGCGTGAATGAACATGCACGCTCTGCAGCAAACCCACGGCCATGAAGAATACCACCAGGGAGCTGCTACCGAAGCTGACGAAGGGCAGCGGGATCCCCGTGACGGGCATGATGCCGATGGTCATACCCACGTTGACGAAAACCTGGAAGATGATGATGCTCCCCACCGCCGCCGCGATCAGCGTCCCGTACAAGTTGCGTGAGAGGCCGGCGATGCGCAGGGCGCGCCACACGACGATCATGAACAGGCCGAGGAGCACCATGGCTCCCACGAATCCCAGCTCTTCCCCTACGACCGAGAAGATGAAGTCGGTGTGGTGAGCCGGCAGGAAGTTCAGGTGGGTCTGGGTGCCCTGCATGTACCCCTTGCCGGTGAACATGCCGCTGCCCACTGCGATCTTGCTCTGGGCCAGCTGGTACGCCGCCCCGCTCGTGTCTCTCTCCGGATCGATGAAGACCAGCAGCCGCTGGATCTGGTAGGGCTGCAAGAGGCTGATCCCCAGGTCGGGAAGCACGCGCAGGACGACCGCGACCGCTACGAACGCCGCCATGGCCAGGGCGGCTGCGTGCGTCCAACGGATCCCCCACACCAGCAGCATGGCGGCCATCATGACCAGGAAAACCAGAGCCGTGCCCAGATCGGGCTCCACGAAGACCAGGCCCGCGGGCAGGGCGACATACAGCACAGCCGACACGACGAACCGGAAGCGGTCGCGCAGCTCCACTCCCTCGGCCAGGAAACCGGCGAACGCCAGCAGCACGGTCACCTTGGCGAGCTCCGACGACTGCAGAGCGAAGAAGGGCAGGACCAGCCACCGCCGCGCACCCATGCGCTCCGAACCCACCACCAGGGTGGCAGCCAGCAGGACGAGGGAGAAACCGTAAAAGTAGTGCCGCCAACGGGCCAGGCTGGTGAAGGGGATCAGGCTGATGACGACCATGGCCCCGAAACCCAGCGCCAGTCCGAAGGCCTGGGAACGCACATAGTAGGTGGCGACCGGCAGATCGGGGTCGGCGTGCGTGGCGGAATAGACCATGGCCATGCCGAATCCGGTCAGTGCCAGCGCAGCCAGGAGCAGAACCCAGTCCAGGTTGCGCAGGTAGCGCGCGAGACTGAACCCCGCCGCCGGCCGCTGCCCGGCCTTCTGCAACACGTTCATTCCGTCACCGAGATCACGCTGGGGCCCTTGACGGCGATGTGGAAATACGATTCCAGGACCCGCCGCACCACCGGGGCGGCCACAGAGCTTCCGTGGCCGCCCTGCTCCACCAGCGCGACCACCACGATCTCCGGGTTGTCCGCCGGCGCGTACCCCATGAACCACGCGTAGTCGTCGTCGGGCCGCTTTTCCGCGGTACCGGTCTTGCCCGCGACCGGGACGGGGAAGCCCTTGAAAGCCGCGTAGGCCGTACCGCCGGGCTCGGCGGTGACGTAACGCAGGCCGCGGCGAACGGCGTCGAGATCCTCGGGGTTCAACTGCACGTGGCCCCGTTTCTCCGGCTCGAAGCGCTTGATCACGTTCCCGGACGCGTCGGTGATCTGCATGCCCACCCGCGGCACCAACACATCGCCCCCATTGGCGATGGCGGCGAAGGCCACCGCCAGCTGCAGGGGCGTGACCAGGAGGTCGCCTTGGCCGATGGACAAGTTCACCTCGTCCCCGGTCTTCCACAGCTTGTCCACGTCGGTCTTGCCGACCGCCTTCTTCCAGTCCTTGTCCGGAACCCGGCCTTTCTCCTCGCCGGGAAGATCGATGCCCGTCGCCCGGCCGAACCCGAACTCTCTCAGCCCCGCCTGCAGCACGGCCCCTTTCTGGTCATAGAACTGCTTGCCGAGATTGTAGAAGTAGACGTCGCAGGATTCCCCGAGAGCTTGAACCAGGTTGACTTCGCCGTGGCCTCCCGGCTTCCAGTCCTTCCAGACCTGCCGGCCTATCCTGAAGGTGCCGTCGTCGAAGAACTTCGTATCCCACGAGATCAGGTCGGTTTTCAGGGCGGTGGCGGCCACGAAGGGCTTGAACGTCGACGCCGCCGGGTACAGCCCTTTGATGGCCCGGTTGAAAAGGGGATTGTGCGCCTCGGGAGCAGTGAGGGCCGCGTAATCTTCCGTCTTCATGCCCCCCACCCACTTGGACAAGTCGTAGTCGGGGTATGAGGTCAGCGCGAGAATCTCGCCGTTTCGGGGATCCAGAGCCACCACGGCGCCCGCCGCCGCGTTCTTGAAGCCGCTGTTACGGGCGCGCTCCACCCCTTCGCGCACGGCCCGTTCGGCCGCGTCCTGGATATCGGAGTCGATGGTGAGCACCAGGTTGTTGCCCGGGAGGGGGTCCACCTGATCACGCACCCGCTTCGGCCGGCCCATGGCGTCGACCTCGACCGTGCGGGAGCCGTCCTTTCCCCGCAGGGAAGAGTCGTACGTGGCTTCCACCCCATCTTTGCCGACGTGGGTGCCCGCCTTGAGCGCCCGGAACTGCTCCTTCTGGAGATCATCGTCGGAGATCTCGCCGACGTAGCCCAGCAGGTGCGTGGCGAAGCTCCGCCGGGGATAGTCGCGGAGGTAAGATTTCTCCACCCGCACTCCCGGGAACTCGAGGCTGTGCTCCTCGAGATAGGCCACCACGGGATTCTCGGGCACATCCTCCTTGATCGTGGTTACCACGTAGGGATCCAGTTTACCCTTCGCAAGTTTCTTGGCGATATCTTCTTCGGGGATCTGCAAGACCCGCGCCAGCCGAGACACCACCTCGGCCTCGTCTTGAACATCCATGGGCAGGATGCCCACGCTCAGCCCGGCCCGATTCTTCACCAGCACCTTGCCGTTCCGATCGTAGATGACCCCCCGAGGCGCCTCGATGCTCACGGTGCGGAGGCGGTTGTTGTTGGCCAGCTCGACAAAACGGTCGCCGGAAAGAATCTGCAGGAACCACAGGCGGAAGCCGAGCACAGAGAAGAGCAGCACCGCCGCCACCGCCAAGAGTCCCAGGCGCATGCCGATGGAAGGGTCGTCCCCCGGCGGGCGCTTCTTCCTCACAGGCTCCAGGTACACGGAGGACTCCTAGCGGAACGAAGGATCGCCGGCGTCCGGACGAGGCAGGAGGCGTAGGCGCACCAGCCCCAAATACAACGGCGCGGCCAACAACCCGTCGACGAGCGCGGCCGGCAGAATCTGCAGGCGCGTCATGGCCAGCAGCCCCCCTGCCGAACCCGTGATGAACTGGAACAGGCCGTACACCGCCTGCGACAGGAGCGACGCCGTCCCCGCCAGGATCACCACCATCCAGGCGCTCTGCAGCCCGAACTCCTCGACGTACCAACCCACGCCGTACCCTACCAGCAGGTAGATGAACGTTCGCAACCCCACGGGTTCCAGGAAGACGATGTCGGCCGTAAGCCCGGCCGCGAAGCCGAAGACCAGCCCGACGCCCGCTCCCCGGGCGATGGCCACCAGCACCGTCAGCAGGAGGAACAGGTCGGCGGTCACACCGAGAATGGGCAGCTGCGACGTCACGATGGTCTGCAGAACGACGGCCAGCACCAGAGCCAGGACAAGCCTGCCTTTGTCGGCGAGCCAGGCCGGAATCATGGCGACGGCGCCGTCCCGCCGAGGTCTGCGGGGATCATCGGCTCCCCGTCCCCATGTCCTGTTGGGGTGCCACGGAACGCATATCCTCGAGCTTTTCGCCCACGATCACCGGGTTCGTCAGCACCATGACCTCCTCCAGCGTGCTGAAGTCCACGAAAGGGCGGACCTCGATCTGTTTGTAGATGTTCACGTCTTCCTCACCCACGCTCTCGACCAGGCCGATAGGGATCCCTTTGGGGAAAATCTGGCCGAAACCCGAGGTGATCACGATGCGCTTGAGTTCCACCACCTTGTCGCGGTCCACATAGTCCATGATCAACTTGCCCGGCACCATGCCTTCCACGATACCCTGGGGCCGTTCGGTCGTGCCCTGGACGACGGCGGCCACTCTCGACTCCGGGTCGATGATCAACTGCACCTGGGCCGCGTGCTCGCCCACGGCGATCACCTTCCCCACCAACCCCTTGCCGGACAGCGACTTGTCCAGGGGAACGGTGGCTCCCACCACCGGCTGGTTCAGAGCCACTCCGTCGGCGGTGCCCTTGTCGATCTCCACCCACTCCTGCCAGCGGGTCGGCGAGCGGCCGATGACCCGGGCGGTCACAAAGGTAGACCCTTTGGGGAAGATCTCGGCGTCTCGGAGCTCGAGCATGGCTTTGAGACGCTCGTTCTCCTGCCGGGCTTCCTCCAGAAGCACCAGTTGACCACGTAGTTGCTCCAGCTCCGCGGCCATCTCCCTATTGCGGCGGTTGGCGTGCAAGAGGTCCTTGGTCCAGCGGTAGCCGTCTTGAAACGGCTGAACGGCCCGCGAAGCCAGCCCCTGCAGCGGGGAGAGCACGTCGAAACCGGTCCGCTGCACGGAATGGAGAACTCCGGTCGCGGGCTCCCGGAAGAACACACTCATCAGCACCAGCGCCGTGAGGACCAAGGCGGCGAACGCCACTCGCCGCCGGACTAGGGTTTTGCGCGGCATAGCGACCCCCGCTAGCTAGTAGCGGCGCCTTCGTGCCCTCTGCGAACTCCTGTGCAGTGCCTCGAACTCTTCCAACGAGCGGCCGGAGCCCACCGCCACGCACGTGAGCGGCGACTCCGCCAGGTGCACGGGCATCTGCGTCTCCTGCCGAATGCGCTCCGTCAGGCCTTTCAACAGGGAGCCACCACCGGCGAGCATGATGCCCCGGTCCATGATGTCGGAGGCAAGCTCCGGAGGGGTCTTGTCGAGGGTGGCCTTGATGGCATCGACAATGGTGGCCACGGGCTCGGCGATGGCCTCACGGACCTCCTCGGAGGAGATGAGCACCGTCTTGGGCAAACCCGTCACCAGGTCGCGGCCGCGGATCTCGGCCTGCTCCTCCTCCTCCAGAGGAAACGCCGAACCGATCTCCAGTTTCAGCTCCTCGGCCGTCTGACTGCCGATCATGAGCTTGTACTCCTTCTTGACATAGGCGATGATCGCCTCGTCCAGCTCGTCGCCGCCGATGCGTACCGACTGGGCGGTCACGATCCCTCCCAGAGAGATCACCGCCACTTCGCTGGTGCCGCCCCCGATGTCCACGATCATGCTGCCCGTGGGCTCACTCACCGGCAGGCCGGCCCCGATGGCGGCGGCCATGGGCTCCTCGATGAGATAGGCGGCCCGCGCGCCCGCGGTGATGGTGGCTTCTTCCACCGCCCGGCGCTCCACCCCGGTCACGCCCGAAGGCACACATACCACGACGCGCGGGTGTGCCCAGCGGTTCTGGTGCACCTTCTGGATGAAGTGCCGGAGCATCTGCTCGGTGACGTCGAAATCGGCGATGACGCCGTCCTTGAGAGGGCGAATGGCGGTGATGGTTCCCGGTGTGCGGCCGAGCATACGTTTCGCTTCAGCGCCGACTGCATGCACCTCACCGGAACGGGAATCGATGGCCACCACCGAGGGTTCGGAGAGGACGATGCCCCGCCCCCGCACGTAGACCAATGTATTGGCTGTACCGAGATCGACGGCCATGTCTCGGCCGCCGAAGCCTGTGATGAAGCTCAGGAACCCGATGACGATCCCTCCGCACTCGGGGTCACGGCGCGCGCGCCGCGCCTACGAAGCAGTGATTATACCTGCTGCTCCCACAAACACCACCCGCCCCCGGACCATCGCGAGGCGACGGCAGGGTCGCGCCCCGGCTCTCGGCCCGCGACCTACACCGCCCCGCCCTCTACCCACTCGCCCCGCAACAGATCGAAACCGAGGCGACGGAAGAGGCGGGTCAGCAGCGCCAAGGGCAAACCCACGACGTTGGTGTACTCTCCCTCGATGCCCTCGACGAACAGGGCGGCCCGGCCCTGAATGGCATAGGCTCCGGCTTTGCCCTGCCACTCCCCCGAGGCCAGGTACGCCTCGAGGCCCGCGGTCTCGAGGGGGAGGAAACGTACCGTGGTCACAGCGTGGCCCACCTCCACCGCCGCCTCCCGGCCCCCTTCGCAGCGGAGCAGGGCTACACCCGAGATCACCTGGTGAGCTCTTCCCGACAAGGCCCGCAACATGGCGGCGGCCTCCCCGCGGTCACGGGGTTTCCCGAGAATCGCCCGGTCCACCACGACGATAGTATCGGTGCCCAACACGAAGACCTTGGAGCCCATGCCGGCAGGCACGACGGCCGCCTTGGCCTTGGCAAGAGCGTTTCTCTCCGCGACAGCGCCCGGTTCGCCCCCTGCGCTCTCCTCCTCGGCGGCCGCGGCCACCACGCTGAAAGGCACACCGGCAGCGGCGAGCAACTCCCGTCTCCGCGGGGACTGGGAAGCCAGCAGAAGACGGAAATCGGCGGGAAACACGGAAGGGGTGCTCATCTACGCAGCTCCAGGCGGCGCCCGGACACTCCGGCCGCTAGACGCAGCCGTTACGGCCCCGCTCAGGGCATCAGGTCATCCGGCCCGAAATACAACGCCAGCTCCCGGGCGGCGCTCTCCTCACTGTCGGACCCGTGAACGACGTTTTCCCCGATCTCGAGGGCGAAGTCCCCGCGAATGGTGCCCGGGGCCGCCTGCAGCGGGTCGGTGGCGCCCATCATGTCACGCACGACCTTCACGGCCGAAGGCCCCTCGACAGCCAGGGCGACGATCGGCCCCGAAGTGATGAACCCCACCAGCTCCTCGAAGAAGGGCTTGCCCACATGCTCCTCGTAGTGCTTCTCGGCGAGCTCCCGGCTCACGTTGAGCATGCGCATGCCCTTGAGCACGAATCCGCGCCGTTCGAAGCGAGCGGTGATCTCTCCTACAAGACCGCGGGCCACGCCGTTCGGCTTGATCAACACCAGGGTCCGTTCCACACCCATGCAAACCTCCTCGCGTCCGCGCCGGGCCTCCTCCGGCCGCGCGGTGTACTCACACAGCAAAGCGGCGGCCGCGGCCGCCGCCGGACTCGCTCTCCCGAGGGGCCGCCCGGCGTGCGGGCTCAGGCCTCGCCGCCCAAGAGTGCCGTGGCGGCGTCCAGGCTGGGGGCCGGGCGGCGCGTATGGGGCTCGGCCCCACAGTACGGGCAGACCTTCCAGGAGTACTCCAAGGGCCGTCCGCACGCATCGCAGCGCGAACGCAGGCTCTTGCGGCACTTGGGACACACCACATAGTCCTCGCGTACGGGCTCCCGGCAGTTCGGGCACACCCGCACCGCCCGCAGCTCCTGCTCCATGGCCCGCATCTCCAGCTCCCGCTCCCTGACGTCGGCCAGGTACTCGGCCGGCCGCAGGATCGTGTGCACCAGCGTGCCGAG